>JAEZZU010000142.1 GCA_023418355.1 Pseudomonadota bacterium
CCGCGCCTGCCGCATCTGGTCTGGCAGACCAGTGAGCTGCCAGCGCTGCATGCAGGCATTGCGGCATGGCATGC
The DNA here is from genome assembly GCA_023418355.1 of Pseudomonadota bacterium. Taxonomy (GTDB): domain Bacteria; phylum Pseudomonadota; class Gammaproteobacteria; order Burkholderiales; family Burkholderiaceae_C; genus Comamonas. The sequence goes on from JAEZZU010000142.1 coordinate 75, forward strand.
AGACTTTCCTGCGCCCAATCTGCGTTTGCCGGTGGCGCTGGATCTGTCTTGCAGCAGCTGGCCGCAGACTGAAGATGGCGCGTTTGATGCGGTCTTTACCAGCAATACCCTGCATATCGTAGCCTGGCCGCTGGTGGAGCAGCTGTTTGCGCTGCTGGACCAGCACCTGCCTGCGGGCGGTGTGTTTGCGGTGTATGGTCCGTTCAACTATGGCGGCAGGTTTACCAGTGAGAGCAACCGCGCCTTTGATGCCTGGCTCAAGGCGCGTGATGCGGCCAGTGGCATTCGGGACTTTGAAGCCGTGGTGGCGCTGGCTGCGCAGCAGGGGCTGCAGTTGCAGGCTGACCATGCCATGCCCGCCAATAACCACACGCTGGTGTTTCAGAAAATTTAAGCAAAATATGGCTCCAGCGCTTATGTAGCAAGCGCTGATAGCTATGAATTTATAAGTTTTAAGCGGGGCTTGGCGCGTGTGGCGGCTAGCCCTGGTCTGTTCTGGGAGGGTAGCACCGCATGATTCGACCCTTTGCTACTGCCGACATGGACGCCGTGCTGCGCATCTGGCTGGATGCTTCCGTGGGTGCCCATGACTTTGTGCCTGCCCCGTTCTGGGAATCGCAGCTGCCTGCCATGCGCACGGTGTATCTGCCGTTTGCGCAAGTCTGGGTCTATGAAGCGGCCGGGCAGGTGCTGGGCTTTTATGCCCTGGTGGAAGAGCAGCTGGCCGCCATTTTTGTGGCCCCGCAGCAGCAGGGGCAGGGCGTAGGCTCCGCACTCATGCAGCATGCCAAAAGCCAGCGCTCGCAGCTGGAGCTGCAGGTCTACCGCGACAACCATGCCAGCCGGGCCTTCTACCGCGCACATGGCTGGGTGGAGGGCGCAGAAAGCGTGGACGAGGCCACGGGCCATGTGCAGCTGTCCATGCACTGGCCGCGCTTGCCGGGATGAGGGGCAGGACTGGACAGACTGCGCTTAGCGCATCCCGCGTCGTTGTTGCAGCCCTGGGCCACAAAGCCTGAGCCTGCCCGGTTGCTACTGCATCTGCGATGGGGGGCGCAGGCAGGCGCTAGGCCTGCTGCGGTGACTCATGCGACAAGGGGTTGGCACTTGCTGTCAGTAGTGCATGTGGTTTGCCACATGGGCGCAGCACTGCAATGTTTGTAGGGTGCATGCCCATGAACCAAGCTGTTCCCTCAACCCCGATGTCAAACCCTTCATTGAATCAGCGCTCTGCATGGGCGCTGGAAGCCACTGTTTTTGATGCCCCCGGCCCCTTCCAGCTGCGTGTGCGTGAGCATGCGCTGGTCTGCGTGGATGCGCAGGGCACGATTGCAGAGGTGATTGAACGCTCCGACCTGCGCTGGGCCTGCGAGCGCCAGCGCTATGCCGATGCGCAGCAGCTGCGCGTGCTGCCGCGCGGCCAGTATCTGCTGCCTGGCATGGTGGACCTGCATGTGCATGCGCCCCAGTGGCCACAAAGCGGCAAGGCGCTGGATGTGCCGCTGGAAGTCTGGCTGCAGGACAACACCTTCCCGCTGGAAGCACGCTTTGCAGATGCCGACTATGCCCACCGTATCTACGACCATCTGGTGCCCACACTGCTGGCCAATGGCACAACCACGGCCCTGTACTTTGGTGGCGTGCACAACACCGGCAACGAGGTGCTGGCCGAGCGTTGCATGCACTACGGCCAGCGTGCGCTGGTGGGCAAGGTGGCCATGGATCTGCCGGACCAGTGCCCGTCCTACTACATGGATGCCAGCGCGCAGGAGGCCATTGACCAGACCGTGGCGCTGATGGACTGGATTCGCCATCACCCCGCCAATGCCCGGCAGACGGTGTTGCCCGTAATCACTCCGCGCTTTATTCCCACCTGCTCGGACGAGCTGCTGCAGGGCCTGGGCGCGCTGGCGCAGTCCACCGGCGTGCATGTGCAGTCGCACTGCTCGGAAAGCGACTGGGCACACCAGCATGTGCTGGATCGCATGGGCTGCACGGACGCCCACGCATTGCACCGCTTTGGCCTGATTACGCGTCGCACGGTGCTGGCCCATGCACCCTTCCTCACGCCCGAGGACGTGGCCCTGCTGGCGCGGGAAGGCACGTCGATTGCGCACTGCCCGCTGTCGAACTTCTACTTTGCCAACAGCGTCTTCCCTGCGCGCGAGCAGCAGGCGCTGGGGCTGGGCATGGGGCTGGGCACCGATATTTCCGGCGGCTACAGCCCCAGCATGCTGGATGCCTGCCGCCATGCGGTCACAGCCAGCCTGGCCCTGCATGAAGGCACAGACCCTGAGCTGCTGACGGCAGCGCGCGGCCGCAAGGGCCGGGGCCGTACCGCACAGATTGACCATGTGTTTGCCCTGTGGCTGGCAACCACTGCAGGCGGGCAGGCACTGGATTTGCCTGTGGGCCGTATTGAAGCCGGTTACGCCATGGATGCCCTGGCGCTGGACAGCAACGCTGCGCACTCCAACGTGGCCGTCTGGCCCGAGGACAGCGCGGCCGACGTGCTGCAAAAGCTCCTCTACAACGCCACGCGCGCCAATGTGGCAAAGGTGTGGGTGCAGGGGCAGCAGGTGCACGGCACCAGCGCGCAATAAGCTGCTGCGGCGGCACACCGGATCTGAATTTCTCTCTTTAGGATTTTTATGACTACCCCTGAAACACGTTACGAAGGCCGGCTGATTGCCGGGCCGGAGGACAAGGTCTCCATTCCCCAGGCACTGCTGCTGGGTGGCCAGCATGTCATGGCCATGGATGTGTATGTGGTGCCTTTCATCATTGCGTCGGTGCTGGCACTGTCGCAGGCCGATACGGCCACCTTCATCCAGTCCACCTTTCTGGCGGCGGGTCTGGCCACCATCATCCAGACGGCGCTGTGCATGAAGCTGCCTGTGGCGCAGGGGCCTTCCTATATCCCGCTTGGAGCGGTACTAGCGGTGGCTTTTGCGGCTGGCGGCGGTGAAGGCGGCCTGCAGGCCGTGTTTGGTGCGCTGATTCCCGGCGCGCTGATCATGGTGGCGCTGGGTGCCATCGGCGTGTTCCACCGCGTGGTGCGCTGGCTGGTGCCACCGATTGTGGGCGGCACCATCATTTTGATCGTGGGCCTGTCGCTGCTGCCGATTGCACTCAAGGCCAACATCTTCACGGTGTATGGCCCCATGACGGTGAACCAGTCCATTGGCCTGGCCGTGGTGTCTGCCACGCTGCTGGTGGTGGCGCTGGCTCTGGGCATTCGCTTTACGCAGCGCTGGGCCGTGTGGGTGCGCCTGTCGTCGGTGGTGATTGCACTGGCTGGCGGCACGCTGCTGGCTGCAAGCATGGACCTGTTCTCGGTGGACAGCATTGTGGCGGCGCCCTGGCTGACCATGCCCAACCTGGCGTTTGTGGACTACAGCCTGAGCTTTTCGTGGTCTGCCGTGATGACCTTTGTGGTGATCTATCTGGTGGTGATGGCAGAGACTACAGGCACCTGGTTTGCCGTATCTGCCGTGATTGACCGCCCCCTGTCTGACCGCCAGCTGGACCGCGGCACCATGGGCGAAGGCATTGGCTGCGTGGTCTCGGCCATGGTGGGCGCAACACCTGTGACGGGCTATTCGTCCAACGCGGGCGTGATTTCCATCACCGGCGTGGCCAGCCGCATGGTGTTTGTGGCTGCGGGCGTGATCCTGGCGGTGCTGGGCTTTATCGGCAAGTTCTCGGCAGCCATTGCGGCCATTCCTGCGCCTGTGATTGGCGGTGTGTTCGCCGTGGTCTGCGTGACCATTGCCATGGCGGGCATCCGCATCCTGCGCCATGCCCAGCTCAATGAGCGTGCCATGCTGGTGGTGGGTATTCCCATCATCTTCTCGTTCTTTGCCACGCTGGCACCGGAAGCATGGGTCAAGACCCTGCCTTCCATGCTGCAGTACCTGATGGGCTCTGGCGTGACCTTTGGTGCCATGGCTGCCATGGTGCTGAACCTGATCCTGCCTGAGCCTGCAGCCAAGGAAACCGCCGAGTAAGGCAGCGGCTGACTGGCGCAGTGCGTGCAAGCCCGGTTGTTTCTCACCAGCAGATGGGCTTGAATGGCAGCTCCTGTATGGATTGGAGCTGGCCATGACCACTGTTGCTGAGATTCTGAAGTCCAAAGCTGTGTCCACGGTGATCCGCATTGCACCCACGGCCACGGTGTATG
>JAEZZU010000179.1 GCA_023418355.1 Pseudomonadota bacterium
CCCTCGCAAGGGACTTGGGGTACGATCGCCGCTGTCCGTGTACCGTGAGTTGTTAATCAACTCACCCCAACACTCCACCCTCGTTCATTAAACCTAGGGGTGTTGCACTTGGGTCTTGAATCCGCCCATGCTTTCAAAGCAAACTCTAATGAATATCCAGCCAAATAATATGCACTTGAAAATCTTTTATTAGCGAAAAGTATTTTCGCATCTTCTATTTTTGCAATTGCCATTGCTTGCAGATAACTTCTCTTCATTCCAAAACTCATAAATTCACCTCATATTAATATTTTTTTAAATTTTCTTTTGATTAATGCCTTTTTCTATATATATAGATGATTCTGATATTTTATTAATTCTATTCACATATTTATCTACTACAAGAATAGCTTGTCCCTGTTCTTTTAGAAATCCCATTCCCTTCCAAATCTCCTCCCTCACCACCGGCGCCAACCCCTCCGTTGCCTCATCCAAAATTAATAACTTTGGATTGGTCGATAAAGCCCGCCCAATCGCCAGCATCTGCTGCTCGCCACCGGAAAGCTGGTTGCCCATATGGTGCTCACGTTCCTTCAGGCGTGGAAACAGTTCATAGATACGCTGCAAATCCCAGGCTGTTTCCTGCGTCCGATCAGGCTTGCGCGCAAAGGCGATCAGGTGTTCTTTCACCGTGAGATTGGGAAAACACATGCGCCCCTCCGGCACCAGCGCAATGCCTCGGCGGGCAATTTCATCGGCGGGCAGATTGGTGATCTCTTTGCCTTCAAAGAAAATCTGCCCCTTGCGCACGGGCAAAGCGCCGGTAATGCATTTGATGGTGGTGGATTTGCCCATGCCGTTGCGGCCCATGAGGCTGACCACCTGGTGCGGCTCAATCGTCAGACTGACGCCAAACAGCACCTGACTCGCGCCATAGCCTGCTTCGATATTGCGCACTTCGAGCAATGGTGTTGTGGAACCGCTCATGCCGCGCCCTCTTCCGCTGGTTGTTCTTCCAGTTCATCTTCCTGGCCCAGATACACGGCCTGCACGCGCGGGTCGTTCTGGATTTGCTCGCTCGTGCCCTGCGCAAACACCTTGCCATAGACCAGCACGGTGATGCGGTCAGCCAGCTGGAACACGGCGTCCATATCGTGCTCAATGAGCAAAATCGCCATGTCTTTGCGCAGTTGCTGGATCAGCTCCACCATCTCTTCGGATTCCGCTGGCCCCATGCCTGCCATGGGCTCGTCCAGCAGCAGGAGTTTGGGTGTGGCGGCAATTGCCAAAGCCACGTCGAGCTTGCGCTGCGCGCCGTGGGGCAAGGTGCCGGCGATGGTGTTCCATTGGCTTTCCAGCTGCACGCGGTGCGCCAAGTCCCACGCTTTGGCTTTGAGTTCTACATCCTTGTCCCGCACCTTGAACCAGCGAAAGCTGTTGCTGTGGTGGGCCTGCACGGCCAGCAGCAGGTTTTCGGCCACGGTGAGCTTCGGGAAGATGCTGGTGATCTGAAAGCAGCGCGACAGGCCCGCTGCCACGCGCTGGTGGGGGGCGAGGTGGATGAGTTCCTGTCCGTCGAGCTTGAGGGAACCTTCATCCGCAGGCAGCAGGCCCGAGATCAAATGCACCAGCGTGGATTTGCCCGCGCCGTTGGGGCCAATCAGGGCGTGGATTTCGCCCTGCTCCACCTGCAGCGAGACATGGTCGGTCGCCGTGAGTGCACCAAAGCGTTTGACGAGTTTTTCAATGAAAAGCAGGCTCATGCGGCGTCCTTACTGCGCTGGGCGCTCTGCTTTTTAGCTGCGCTATCTTTTTTGGCAAAGAATGCCGCCAAGCCCTTGGGGGCCAGAAACACCACGGCCACCAGCAGCAGGCCCATGGGAGCGTGCCAGTAGTCCGTGTGCTGCTTGAGCAGTTCTTCCAGCACCAGCCACACGGCCACACCCAGCGGCGCCCCCCAGCGCAGGCCAATGCCGCCAATGAGCACCATCACAATCAGCAGGGCCGACTGGTTCCACTGCATCAGGCTGGGGCTGACAAACAGGTTCTGCGTGGCCAGCAGCGCGCCTGCGAAGGCGGCAATGCTGCCTGCCAGCGCAAAGGCCAGCAGCTTGAGCCGCACCGTGGGGTAGCCCATGGCCTGCATGCGCGTTTCGTTGTCGCGAATACCTTCCAGCGCGCGGCCAAAGTAGGAACGGTCCATGCGAGAGAGCACCAAAAAGATAGCTGCAAAGGCAAGCAGGACAAGGCTGAACAGCCAATTTCCTTCAGCATCCACGCCTTTCCACAGTTGCAGCGGGCTGTACATGGTGTAGCCATCGTCCCCACCCCACATGCGCAGCGATACGGCCAGGTAGTACAGCATCTGCGCAAAGGCCAGCGTAATCATGATGAAGTACACGCCCTTGGTGCGCACAGCCACCAGCCCGATCAGGCCGGACACCACAAAGCCCGCCACGGCCGCGACCAGCCAGATGAGCCAGGCGTTGCCAAAGCCTGCTTCCACCATGGCCACCACGGCATAGGCCCCCACGCCCACAAAACCGGCATGGCCCAGCGCGACGAGGCCTGCGCGGCCAATCAGAAAGTTCAGGCTCAGCGCCGCAATGCTGACGGTGAGGATGCGGCGCACAAAATCGACGTAGTAATCCAGCCCCAGCGCGGGTGCCACCCACGGAAAGGCCGCCAGCACCACCACCAGCGCAGCCAGCACGCTATGGCTGACCCAGCGCGCATGGGCGTTCGATGCCATGGGCGGCGGGTTCTGCGCAGGGCTGTATGTATTTACAGTGTTTGAATGAATCACGAGAAAACCGCCCTTTAACCACGCGCCGGGAACAGGCCCGAGGGTTTGAACACCAGCACACCGGCCATCAGCACATACATGGCAATGCTGGCCACGGCGGGGCCAATGTCAGCAGCCAGCGTGGGCGAGAGCACCTCGCGCAGCAGCGGCGGCAGCAAAGCGCGGCCTGCGGTATCCACGAGCCCCACGAGCAGACTGGCAATGAGCGCGCCGCGCACGGAGCCAATGCCGCCAATGACAATGACCACCAGCGCGGGGATCAAAATGTGTTCCCCCATGCCCACCTGCACGGCACTGATGGGCGCCATGAGTGCACCCGCCAAGGCGGCCAGCGCCGCCCCCATGGCAAAGACGATGGCAAACACGCGGTTCACCCGAATGCCCATCCACTCCGCCATCTGGCGGTTGGACGCCCCTGCCCGCACCCACATGCCGAGCTTGGTGTGGCTCACCAGCAGGTACAGCGCCAGCGCGGCGGCCAGGCCCGCGGCCAGAATCAGCAGGCGGTAGCTGGGATATGGCAGAAAACCGAGCAGCTCCACCGGCCCAGAGAGCACCGCCGGGGTGGATGCCATGATGGGCGAAGGCCCCCAGATGACTTTGACCACATCGTCCGCAATCAGGATGACGCCAAAGGTGGCCAGCACCTGCGAGAGGTGGTCCCGCGCATAAAGCCTGCGAATCAGCACGGCTTCAAGCACGGCGGCAAGCGCCACCGTCACCAGAATGCCGACCACAATCGCCAATACGAAAGAACCACTGTGCGTATGGACGGAGGCCGAGACATAGCCCCCCGCCATGAACAGCGCGCCGTGGGCAAGATTGAGCGTGTCCATGATGCCGAACACCAGCGTGAGGCCCGCGGCCAGCAAGAACAGCATCAGGCCGTAGCCCAAACCGTTGAGGGTTTGCTCCAGCAAAAAAACCGAATCCATGCGCGCGTTCTCTAGAGCAGTTTGGTGCCCAGGGGCACTGCGTGGTCGGGCACGCAAAGCACCACGCCACCGTTTTCGTCGTGAAAGCCCGTGACCAGGCATTCCGACATGACGGGGCCGATCTGCTTTTTGGGGAAATTCACCACGGCCACGACCTGCTTGCCGATCAGGCCCTCGGGCGTGTAGTGGTGGGTAATCTGCGCGCTGGACTTTTTGATGCCGATTTCCGGCCCAAAGTCCACCTGCAGCAGATAGGCCGGTTTGCGCGCCTGCGCAAAGACTTCGGCAGCCACAATGCGGCCCACGCGCAGTTCCACGCGGGTAAAGTCATCCCAGGTAATGGTTTCCATGGTTTTGATAGCACCTAGCGTTTATTTCATGCCGCATTGGGCCGCAAAACTATCTTGGTGGGCGGCGTAAATCTTGCCCGGCTGCAGCTGGTTGGTGATTTGCCCGTCCGCCCCCTTGACCACCTGGCGCAGGTAGTAGTCCTGCGTGAGGAACTGGTTGTTGCCATAGCTGACATTGCCGCGCACGGAGTCGAACTTGGCGTTCTTGATGGCTTTGGCGACAGCGGCCTTGTCGTCAAGCTTGCCGCCCACAGCCTTCACGGCCGCGTCCAGGTTCATGACCACGTCATACGCAAAGGCGGCGTACAGCGTGGGCAGGCGGCCATAGGCTTTCTGGAACTCGGCCACAAACTGCTTGTTCGCGGCGTTGTCCAGATCGTGCGCATAGCTGGAGGCGTTGTAGATGCCCACCATGGGCTCACCCACGGCGGCGATGATGTCCTGATCGGCCGTGAAGGGCGAGGAGATCAGCACCATGTCCTTGTTCAGGCCCGCGCCCATGAACTGCTTGATGAAGTT
>JAEZZU010000245.1 GCA_023418355.1 Pseudomonadota bacterium
GTCTGGCAGGCCTTCACCGCATTTTCACAAGGAGAAGAACAATGGGTTTTCTGACCGGCAAGAAGCTGCTGATCACTGGCGTGCTGTCCAACCGCTCCATCGCCTACGGCATTGCCAAGGCCTGCCACCAGCAAGGTGCCGAACTGGCTTTCAGCTATGTGGGCGAGCGCTTCAAGGACCGCATCACCGAGTTTGCTGCCGAATTCGATTCCAAGCTGGTGTTTGACTGCGACGTGTCCGACGACGCACAAATCGAGAAGCTGTTTGCCGATCTGGGCGCTGTATGGGGCAAGTTTGACGGCTTTGTGCACTCCATCGGTTTTGCCCCCCGTGAAGCCATTGCAGGCAACTTCCTGGACGGCCTGTCGCGCGAATCGTTCAAGATTGCACACGACATCAGCGCCTACAGCTTCCCCGCCATGGCCAAGGCTGCCCTGCCTTACCTGAACGACAAGTCTTCGCTGCTGACCCTGTCCTACCTGGGCGCCCTGCGCTCCATCCCCAACTACAACACCATGGGGCTGGCCAAGGCTTCGCTGGAAGCTTCCGTGCGCTATCTGGCTGAAGCCGTGGGCCGCACCGAAGATGGCCGCTGCATCCGTGCCAACGGCATCTCTGCCGGCCCCATCAAGACATTGGCTGCCTCGGGCATCAAGGACTTCAGCAAGCTGCTGGGCCGCGTGGCCGACGCCGCGCCCCTGCGCCGCAACGTGACCATTGAAGACGTGGGCAATGTGGCTGCCTTCCTGCTGTCCGACCTGGCCTCCGGCGTGACCGCCGAAATCACCTATGTGGACGGTGGCTTCAGCCAGACTGCAGGTCTGAGCGCAGATCAGGTCTGATAAACCAATCACTCAAAAAAATCCCCACTGCTCCAAAGGCAGTGGGGATTTTTTCTTTAGCCACACTGTACGAGCCAGCACGTGTTTGCGATCTTCGGCGTAGCAGGACAAAAACGCCCGACGGATACATCACAGGCAGGTTTTCAGGCAAAGGACAGACAGCCACCCGATAGGCGGCACCCATCTGATACCAACAGGCGCTAGTCTGAGCAGCATGCTTGCTTGAATAACGCACCAGATGTCTCACGCACGGCGATTGCTCAGCCTCTTGTGCCATGTGTTGGCTGTTTTTGTGCTTTGCACTGCACAGGCGCACAGCAATCCATTAACCCTGGCCAACACCTACCACCCAGAGCTGAACCTGCAGGACTACTGGGTCAGCGAAAAATACGACGGCATACGCGCCTACTGGACGGGGCGTGAGCTGCGCAGCCGCCAGGGCCTGCCAATTGAAGCACCCGCCTGGTTCACTGCAGGCTGGCCTGCCTACGCCATGGACGGAGAGCTATGGGCCGGGCGCGGGCAGTTTGCCAAAGTGCAGTCCATCGTGGCCCAGGGCCGCAAAGACGAAGCTGCCTGGCAGCAGCTGCGCTACATGGTGTTTGACCTGCCAGGGCACAGCGGCCCTTTCACCCAGCGCCACCGCGCATTGCAGCGCACGGTGGCCCAGCTTCAGCAAGCTTGGGTGCAGGCCGTGCCGCAATGGACCGTACAGGACCATGCCGCACTGATGCGCCAGCTGCGCGAGCTGACCGGGCAAGGTGCGGAAGGGCTGATGCTGCGCCGCATTGACGCGCCCTACCGCGCCGGGCGCAGTGATGACCTTATCAAGCTCAAGCTGTTTGAAGATGCAGAGGCCGTGGTCATCGGCCACATTCCCGGCAAAGGCAAATACCAGGGCATGACCGGCGCCCTGCTCGTGCAAACACCCGAGGGGCTGCGCTTTCGCATTGGCAGTGGCCTGCGCGATGCCGACCGCGCCCACCCGCCACCGATTGGCAGCACCATCACCTACCGCTACAACGGCAAGCACCCCAGCGGGCTGCCGCGCTTTGCACGCTTCTGGCGCGTGCGCACGGAGCCGTAACTCACATAAAAAGAGCGCCTTGCGCTTGGTAATTCTTGATTTCAAGCATATTCATACCTGAAACCCTTGTATTACCAGCGCAAGGCGCTCATATTTTTAAACCTCTGTCTGCAACAGAGGTTCTACGGACTTACTTGGCCGACTTGCGGGCGCGGGGCTTGGCTGCCGCCTTGGCCGCAGGCTTTTCCTCCGCCACGCAGTCCGCGTAGTAGTGCACTTCGCCCTTTTCGTCCTCGATTTCCACCAAACCGTGGATATCGGTTTCAAAGCCAGGGCACTCCTTGGCAAATTCGCGCGCGAATAGCAGGTAGTCCACGATCTTCTTGTTGAAGACTTCGCCGGGAATCAAGAGCGGAATGCCGGGTGGGTAAGGCGTGACCAGACCCACGGTGATGCGGCCTTCCAGGTGGTCAATCTCCACACGCTCGGTCTTGCGCTGCGCGATATGGGCGTAGGCGTCCGAAGGCTTCATCGCAGGCTTGAGGTCCGACAGATACATCTCGGTCGTCAGACGCGCGATGTCGTACTTGGCATACAGCTCGTGTACGTGCTGGCACAGGTCCTTCAGACCCATGCGCTCGTAGCGGCGGTGCTGCTGCACAAACTCGGGCAGGATGCGCGCCAGCGGCTGGTTGCGGTCGTAGTCGTCCTTGAACTGCTGCAGCGCAGCCAGCATGGTGTTCCAGCGGCCCTTGGTGATGCCGATGGTGAACATGATGAAGAAGGAGTACAGGCCCGTCTTTTCGACCACCACGCCGTGCTCGGCCAGGTACTTGGTCACGATGGAGGCAGGGATACCGGTTTCGGCAAACTCGCCATCCAGGTCCAGACCGGGCGTGACGATGGTGGACTTGATGGGGTCCAGCATGTTGAAGCCGTCGGCCAGATCGCCAAAGCCGTGCCAGTTGTCAAACTGCTTGCCCTGCTTGTTCTTGGACTTGGACTTGGGCGCTGCGTCCTTGCCGCGGATGATCCAGTCGTCCGCGCGGCCCACGCCCTCTTCGGCCAGCTTCTCAGGCCCCCAGACCTGGAACCACCAGTCGTCGTCCCCAAACTCATCGTCCACCTTGCGCATGGCGCGGCGGAAGTCCAGCGCTTCCAGAATGGACTCTTCCACCAGTGCTGTGCCGCCGGGCGGCTCCATCATGGCCGCGGCCACGTCGCAGCTGGCAATGATGCTGTACTGCGGGCTGGTCGAGGTGTGCATCAGGTACGCCTCGTTGAACAGGTGGTGGTCCAGCTTCTGTGTCTGTGAGTCCTGCACCAGCACATGCGAAGCCTGCGAGATACCCGCCAGCAGCTTGTGGATGGACTGCGTCGCGTACACCACCGACTCCTTGGGGCGGATGCGCTTCTTGCCCATGGCGTGGTAGGTGCCATAGAAGGGGTGGAAAGCGGCGTGTGGCAGCCAGGCCTCATCAAAGTGCAGGTTGGCCACATAGCCGTCCAGCATCTGCTTGATGGTCTCGGTGTTGTAGAGCACGCCGTCGTAGGTCGATTGCGTGAGCGTCAGCACGCGGGGCTTGACGGTCTTGGCATCCACACCCTTGAGCAGCGGGTTGGCCGCAATCTTGGCCTGGATGGATTCCACGCTGAATTCGCTTTGTGGAATCGGGCCGATGATGCCAAAGTGGTTGCGCGTGGGCTTCAAGAACACCGGAATCGCCCCCGTCATGATGATGGAGTGCAGGATGGACTTGTGGCAGTTGCGGTCCACCACCACCACATCGCCCGGCGCCACCGCATGGTGCCAGACAATCTTGTTGGAGGTCGATGTGCCATTGGTCACAAAGTAGCAGTGGTCGGCATTGAAGATGCGCGCCGCATTGCGCTCGGACTCACCAATCGCACCGTTGTGGTCCAGCAGCTGGCCCAGCTCTTCCACGGCATTGCACACGTCAGCGCGCAGCATGTTCTCGCCATAGAACTGGTGGTACATCTGGCCCACAGGGCTCTTCAGGAAAGCCACGCCGCCGGAGTGCCCGGGGCAGTGCCAGGAGTAGGAGCCATCTTCAGCGTAATCCAGCAAGGCCTTGAAGAACGGTGGTTGCACGCCTTCCAGATAGGCCTTGGCTTCGCGGATGATGTGCTTGGCCACGAACTCAGGCGTGTCCTCGAACATGTGGATGAAGCCATGCAGCTCACGCAGAATGTCGTTGGGCAGGTGGCGCGCGGTCTTGGTCTCGCCGTAGATGTAGATGGGCACCTCTTCATTCTTGCGGCGCACTTCACCAATGAAGCTGCGCAGGCTGTGAATGATGGGGTCTTCGTCATGCCCTGTCAGTTCCTCATCGTCAATCGACAGGATGAAGGCACTGGCCCGACTTTGCTGTTGCGCAAACTGGCTCAGATCACCATAACTGGTCACCCCCAGGACTTCAAAACCTTCGGCCTCAATCGCCTGTGCCAGCGCCCGGATGCCCAGGCCAGACGTATTGTCGGAGCGGTAATCCTCGTCAATGATGACGATGGGAAAGCGGAATTTCATGCGCAACCCTTTGTAATCGGGAACAATAAAGATCGGATAGCCGCGCAGTGTAAGTAATATCGTGT
>JAEZZU010000279.1 GCA_023418355.1 Pseudomonadota bacterium
GAGATAGGCACCATCCGAAAGCACGGTGACAAAGGCTTGTAGGATGCGCCCAAGGAATGCTTGCATGACTTCATGCGAGTTACGCATAAGAAGGCATCCGCGATACGCAGGATTCTTGCGCGCCATGTCGTGCACCTGACAACGTTTACAAATTTCTGGAGGTCTACACATGACTGACGTCCCTCATTTCACGCCTCAACGCATTGGCGTGCCTCGGGAAACTTTTCCCCTGGAAAAGCGTGTCGCCACCGTGCCCGAGGTGGTGGAAAAACTGATCAAACTGGGTTTTGAAGTCGTCATCGAATCCGGTGCCGGCGAGGCTGCCCAGTTCAGCGACGACAGCTACCGCGCCGCAGGTGCCAGCGTCGTGGGCAGCGCTGCCGAGCTGTGGGCAGCCGCGAACATCGTGCTCAAGGTGCGCGGCCCCAGCAGTGAAGAAATTGCGCTGATGCAGCCGGGCACCACCGTCATCAGCTTCATCTGGCCTGCGCAGAACGCCGAGCTGATGCAGCAGCTGGCCGCCAAGCAATCCACCGTGCTGGCCATGGACTGCCTGCCCCGCACGCTCAGCCGCGCGCAGAAGATGGACGCATTGACCTCCACCGCCGGTGTCTCGGGCTACCGCGCCGTGATTGAGGCAGCCAACGCCTTTGGCCGCTACTTCAATGGCCAGATCACCGCTGCAGGCAAGGTGCCCCCTGCCAAGGTATTTGTGGCAGGTGCCGGTGTGGCCGGTCTGGCTGCCATTGGTACCGCCGCCAATCTGGGCGCCATCGTGCGTGCCAACGACACCCGCGCCGAGGTGGCTGACCAGGTCAAGTCGCTGGGCGGTGAGTTCATCAAGGTGGACTATGACGAAGACGGCTCCGGCGGCGGTGGCTACGCCAAGGTCATGAGCGAGGGCTTCCAGGCTGCGCAGCGCAAGATGTACGCCGAGCAGGCCAAGGAAGCAGACATCATCATCACCACCGCGCTGATCCCCGGCAAGCCTGCGCCCAAGCTGATCACCGAAGAGATGGTCAAGAGCATGAAGCCCGGCAGCGTGATCGTGGACATGGCGGGCGAGCAAGGCGGCAACTGCGAACTTACGGTGCGCGATCAGGCCGTGGTACGCCATGGCGTGACCATCATTGGCTATACCGACCTGCCCTCGCGCCTGGCCAAGCAGTCGTCCACGCTGTACGCCACCAACCTGCTGCGCCTGATGGAAGAGCTGTGCAAGGCCAAGGACGGCAAGGCTTTCGTGAACATGGAAGACGATGCCATCCGTGGCCTGACCGTCATCAAGGACGGCGCCATCACCTGGCCTGCCCCTCCATTGAAGACCCAGCCAGCGCCTGCACCCAAGCCTGCGGCCGCAGCACCTGCCCCTGCCGAGAAAAAGTCGGCCCACGGCCACGGCAGCACCGGTCCGCTGCCCGCCAAGACGCTGGCCATCATCTTTGCCATCGCCGCCGTGGCGTTCTGGTTCGTCGGTGCCTATGCGCCTGAAGCCTTCCTCGGTCACTTCACCGTGTTCGTGCTGGCCTGCTTTATTGGCTACATGGTGGTGTGGAACGTCACGCCTGCGCTGCACACGCCTTTGATGAGCGTGACCAATGCCATCTCCTCCATCATCGCCATCGGCGCGCTGGTGCAGATTGCCTCGCCAGCAGCGGGCACGGATGGCCGTCCTGACAGCCTGATCACCTGGCTGGCCTTCGCCGCCCTGATCCTGACTGCGATCAACATGTTCGGTGGCTTTGCCGTCACACGCCGCATGCTGGCCATGTTCCGCAAGTAAGAAGAACGATAAGAAGGAAGCATTTCAATGTCTCAAAGTCTTGCAACCATGGCCTATCTCGGAGCGGCCATCCTGTTCATCCTGAGTCTGGGCGGTCTGTCCAACCCAGAAACCTCGCGCCGCGGCAACCTGTTCGGCATGCTGGGCATGGCCATTGCCATCCTCGCTACCGTATTCGGCCCCCGCGTGACCACCGACGGCATCGCCTGGATCGTGGCGGCCCTGGTCATTGGCGGCGGCATCGGCATCTATGCGGCCAAGGTCGTGAAGATGACCCAGATGCCCGAGCTGGTCGCGCTGATGCACAGCCTGGTCGGTCTGGCTGCCTGCCTGGTCGGTTTTGCCAGCTATGTGGACACTTCGCTGCACCTGCAAGGCGCGGAAAAGCTCATCCACGAAGTCGAAATCTATGTGGGCATTCTGATCGGCGCCGTGACCTTCTCCGGCTCGCTGATTGCCTTTGCCAAGCTCAACGGCAAGATCGGCGGCAAGCCCCTGCTGCTGCCTGGCCGCCACTGGCTCAATCTGGTGGCGCTGCTGGTCGTGATCTACTTTGGCCGTGAGTTCATCAATGCGCCTTCCGTAGAGGCTGGCATGCCTGCGCTGATCATCATGACCGTGATCGCCCTGCTGTTCGGCATCCACATGGTGATGGCCATTGGCGGCGCGGACATGCCCGTGGTGGTGTCCATGCTCAACAGCTACTCCGGCTGGGCCGCAGCGGCCACCGGCTTCATGCTCAGCAATGACCTGCTGATCGTGACCGGCGCGCTGGTGGGCTCCTCGGGTGCCATCCTGAGTTACATCATGTGCAACGCCATGAACCGCAACTTCATCAGTGTGATTGCCGGCGGTTTTGGCTCCGGCGCCCCCAAGGCAGCCGCTGGTGCAGCTGCTCAGCCCCAGGGCGAAGTGGTGGCAGTGAACAGCCAGGAAACCGCTGAGATGCTGCGCGATGCCAAGCGCGTGATCATCGTGCCCGGCTACGGCATGGCCGTGGCCCAGGCCCAGCACACGGTGTTTGAAATCACCAAGACCCTGCGTGAAAAGGGCGTGCAGGTGCAGTTTGCCATCCACCCCGTGGCGGGCCGCATGCCCGGCCACATGAACGTGCTGCTGGCCGAAGCCAAGGTGCCTTACGACATCGTCATGGAAATGGACGAGATCAACGAGGACTTCCCGGACGCCGACATTGCCATGGTAATTGGAGCCAACGACATCGTGAACCCCTCGGCGGCCGAAGACCCTGCCAGCCCCATCGCCGGCATGCCCGTGCTGGAAGTCTGGAAGGCCAAGCACACCATCGTGATGAAGCGCTCCATGGCTTCGGGCTACGCCGGTGTGGACAATCCACTGTTCTACAAGGACAACAACCGCATGCTGTTTGGTGATGCCAAGAAGATGCTGGACGAAGTGCTGACCGCGCTGCGCGGCTAAGCCTGACGCATCTGCTGCTCACAAAGCGCCTGAGGCTGCCAGCCCAGGCGCTTTTTTCATGCCCTTAGGGGATAGTGACGGGCGACTTTCCCTCCACCGCACTGGAGGCAACACCCTCTGGGGAGGTCTGCAGGGAGGCAGGCAGATTGTGCTTGCGCACAAAGCTCACAAACTCCTGCAGCGGCAGGGGCTTGCTGTACAGATAGCCCTGAAAGCGCGGGCAGCCATGTTCCATCAGAAACGCCTGCTGCGCATCCTGCTCTATACCTTCGGCCACCACAGTCAGCTGCATGCTCTGCGCCAGTCCCAGCAAGGTCTTCACAATGGCCGCACTGTTGTTGTCATGCGGCAGGTCGGAGACAAACGAGCGGTCGATCTTCAGCGTATGCAGGGGCAGCTGGCGCAGCCAGTTCAGCGATGAAAAGCCCGTGCCGAAATCATCGAGTGAAAAGCGCAGACCGCTGTTTTCAAGCAACTGCATCTTGTGTTGCAGATCGTCCATGTTCAACGCCATCAGCGTCTCGGTCAGCTCCAGCTCCAGACGCCGGGGCTCTATGCCATGCTGCTGCACGGTGCGCAGCACATCAGAGGTAAAGCTGTCCTGCCGGAACTGGGTCTGGCTCACATTCACGGCCAGTTCCAGCTGTGCCATCACCGGGTCTTTCTGCCACTTTTTCAGCTGCAGACAAGCCTGCTCCAGCACCCACTGCCCCAGCGGGGCCATCAGACCATTGCGCTCGGCATGGTGAATGAAGACTGCAGGCATGAGCAGGCCATGCTGGGGATGCTGCCAGCGCAGCAGCACCTCGGCCCCCGTCACACGCATGCGCTGGTCCAGCTGGGGCTGAAAGTACAGCACGAACTCGTGCTTGCGCAGCGCCTGCTGGAGCTCATGGTCCACATCGGCATGCAGCTTGGCATCCGAGTGCAGCACATGCAGCAGCAAGATAAACAGCAGCATGGCTGCGCCACCATTCATCCACTTGCCAAACACGCGCAGGCTCTCGGGCAGGATCAATTCCGGAAACGGTGCCCAGGGCAGTATTTCCAGCACCAGGAAAAGGCTCAGACTCAGCACCGCCAGCCCTACGCTGAAGCCTGCGCGTGATTCCCGAAAAGCCATATACGCTGCCACGGCCAGCGGCAGCAGAAACAGGTGAATGCTGCGGCTGGCCTGCGCGGTTGGCGCATCAAATATCAGGGCCATGCTGCTGATCACGCCCATCATGGCCACAAAGATGAGTGCCCCCAGCCCACCCGCACGGTGGCGGGCCTGCAGGCCGAAAGACACCGTGGCACAGGCCTGCAGCAGCAAGATGGCACACATCACCAGCCACATGCCATTGAAGGCAAAAAAAACGCTCCATGCCAGGCATTGGAGCGTCAGAGCACAAGCGCCCAGCAGCAGCGCCCGCTGGGCACGGCGCTGCTCGACAGTAGCCAGATGCTCTGCGCGCCAGAACATGCGCAATGTCTCCAGCGGCTTGGCCAACATTGAGCGCTGCATCCCCCTCTCCCCCTGTTTTTATTTCAAGATGTGTCCGGATTCTGGGAAGGCGGGGCCAACAAATCAAGCGTGGAATCCCAGAACATCCGCACAAAGCATGCGCCACGCCCAAGAATCTGTGGGTAATTCCTCAAAGGGATAACACCAGCAGCAGCCAAGCACCACTCAACCCGTCTGCCCCGGTGCAAGCCACAAAAAAGGCTGCCCAAAGGCAGCCCATGCAAGCATGCAACCCGCTGCAATTACTGCAGGAACGCGGGCTTCATGTAGCCCACAAACTTGGTGTCCACCACTTTTTTGAACTCATCAGAGCGATAGGCAGCCGCCAGATCCTTGGCCCACTGGGTGTTTTCATTGCCGGTCTTCACGGCCACCACGTTCAGGTACAGATCAGGCGTCTTTTCCAGCACCACGGCCTCTTCCAGCTTCAGGCCCGAAGAGATGGCAAAGTTGCCGTTCACCACCACGAAGTCCGCATCTTCGAGCACGCGGGGCAGCTGGGCTGCATCCAGCGGCAGGAACTTGAGCTTGTGCTTGTTTTCTGCCAGATCCAGCTCCGACACACGCGCTGGGTTCACGCCGGGCTTGAGTTTGACCCAGCCGGCCTGCTCCAGCACCAGCAGGGCACGCGCCAGATTGCTGGGGTCGTTGGGCAGTGCCACGCTAGCGCCTGTCTTCACACCATCCAGGGTCTTGTGCTTTTTGGAGTACACGCCCATGGGTGCCACGGGGCCTTGCACGATGGGTGTCAGTGCCAGCTTGCGGTCCTTGGTGAACTGGTCAAAGTAGGCGCGGTGCTGGAAGAAGTTGGCGTCCAGCGAGCCATCGCTCAGCGCCAGATTGGGCTGCACGTAGTCGTTGAACTCGATGAGCTTGACGGTATAGCCCTTGGCCTTGAGCTGGGGCACGATGCCTTCCTGCAGCAGGTCGTAGTTGGAACCAGCGGTCGCGCCGATCAGAAGATTTTTCTTGGCAGCGTCCTGCGCCATGGCGGGCGCAGACAGAACACCAGCCAAAGCCAGTACAGCAGTGACAACAGCGGCGCGGCGGCCAGACTGGAACGCGAAGCGAGCAGACATGAAAACTCCTGAAAAAGTTGCTACGGCCATGCGCCACAATGGACAAAGTGGAAACCATCGCATGCCGTTTGTTGCCAATCAGTATGCGTGTATTCAGGGGCATCCTTAAATATTGTTTTCTCAGCTGTTTATTCCAAATCCAGATAAGAAAAAGTCAACAGAGGCAAGAAATGCATAAGCAATTGCTGGAGCACAGCGGCCATATCGCACAGGTTCAGGGCATCTCCGTGGGCCATTTCACAGACACGCGCCGCCCCACGGGCTGCAGCGTGGTGCTGTGCCCGGAAGGCGCTGTCGCCGGTGTCGATGTACGGGGCGCAGCCCCCGGCACGCGCGAAACCGACCTGCTGCACCCCAGCAACCTCGTGCAGCAGGTGCATGGCGTGATGCTCTCGGGCGGCAGTGCCTGGGGGCTGGATGCCGCCACGGGCGCCGTGCGCTGGCTGGAAGAACAAGGCGCGGGGCTGGACATTGGCGTGGGCCGCATTCCGCTGGTGCCTGCTGCCGTGCTGTTTGACGTCAAGCTGGGCGATATGCGCATCCGCCCGGATGCCGCAGCAGGCTACGCCGCCTGCCAGGCCGCCTGCCAAGCACGCCCTGCGGAAGGCACCGTGGGCGCCGGGGCCGGGGCTGTGATCGGCAAGATTTTTGGCTGGCACCGCGCCATGAAAGCGGGTATTGGCACAGCCAGCTTTACGGTGCATGGCGTGACCGTGGGCGCGCTCGTGGCCTGCAATGCGCTGGGCGATGTGTTCAACCCCTACACCGGCGCGCTGATTGCCGGCGCGCGCACGGCCGATGGCCTGCAGCTGCTCAACGCGCGTGATGCCCTGCTGCGCGGTGAAGAGCCACAGCCCATTCTGGCTGGCAGCAACACCACGATTGGCGTGGTCGCCACCGATGCCATCCTGACCAAGGCCCAGGCACACCGACTGGCGGTGACTGCACACGATGGTCTGGCCCGCGCCATCAACCCCGTGCACACCATGAGCGATGGCGACACGCTGTTTGCGCTGGGCACCGGCCAGTCCTGCAAGACACTGGGCATGATGACGCTCTCCACACTCGCTGCCGAAGCGGTCGCCGTGGCTACGGCACGTGCCGTATTGCTAGCGCAGTCCGTAGTAGTTGCAGGCGAAGCACGCCTGCCCAGCTGGGCAGACTGGCAAGCAACTTCATAAAAAAGAGCGGCTAGCGCAGATATTTGCTTGGTTTCCAATATTTTTCATACGGAAAACAAGCAATATCAAGCGCTAGCCGCTCCTGAATATGAAGCTTCAAGCTGCCAGCTGCATCAATCCACCGTCGCGCCCGATGCCTTGACCACCGGTGCCCAGGTTTCAATTTCCTGCGCAATGAACTGGCTGAAATCCTGCGGCGTGTTCTTCTGCGCCACGGCCCCCAGCTTGGCATAGGCCTGCTGCACTTCAGGCTTGTCAAAGGCTGCGTTCATGGCCTGGTTGAGTTTCTCAATCACTTCCTTGGGCGTGCCCTTGGGTGCGATCAGACCAAACCACGAAGTCACATCAAACGGCGTCACACCGCTTTCTTCCAGCGTCGGCACATCAGGTGCGGATGCCGAACGGTTCTTGGTCGTCACCGCCAGCGCCTTGAGCTTGCCGGACTGCACATGGGGCCAGGAGGCGGGCATGTTGTCGAACATGAACTGCACCTGCCCGCCAATCAGATCGGTCACTGCTGGCGCACTGCCCTTGTAGGGGATGTGCTGGGTCTGCAGGCCCGTGCGCACCTTGAACATTTCAGCCGCCATGTGGATGGACGTGCCGCTGCCCGAAGATGCATAGGCAATCTTGTCATTGTTGGCACGCGCCCATTCAATGAAGTCCGGCACATTGTTCACCGGCACGCTGGGGTGCACGACCAGAATATTGGGCACCTTGGCACCCAGCGCCACGGCGTCAAAGTCACGGTTCAGATCGAACTTGACGTTGGGGTACAGGGTCTGGTTGATGGCGCTGGTCACCGCTACAAACAGCAGGGTATAGCCATCAGGCTGCGCCGCCTTGACGGCTTCGGTCGCGATATTGCTGCCGCCACCGGGGCGGTTTTCCACCACAAAAGGCTGACCCAGACGCTCCGTCAGTTCCTTGGCCATGATGCGCGCCACCACGTCTGTCGTGCCGCCCGCAGAGAAACCTACGACGATGCGCACGGGCTTGTTGGGATAGCTGTCCTGCGCAAAAGCCGCCATGGTGCTGGCAGCCAGCAGACCGACACCCAGTTGTGCCAGGCGACGGCGTGAAACAAAAACAGTCATTGAAAAACGCTCCCTGTTTGTTCTTGATAGAAGTCAATCTTTCAATGTACGTGCAGTCCTACAGTTTCCGATTCCGGGTTTCTCCCACGCCGCGGCAATCACGAGCACCCTGCTCGTGTGCAGCACGGACGCAAAAAAGGCTCCCGAAGGAGCCTCTTGGTTTTGCCTCGTGCAATCGAGCCGATTACTTGAGGGCCTTGAAGCGGAAGCGCTTAGGTGCAGCGCCCTCTTCGCCCAGGCGGCGCTTCTTGTCGGCTTCGTATTCCTGGTAGTTACCGTCAAAGAACACCCACTGCGAGTCGCCTTCGGCCGCCAGGATGTGCGTGGCGATGCGGTCCAGGAACCAGCGGTCGTGCGAGATGACCATCACGGTACCTGCGTATTCCAGCAGCGCGTCTTCCAAAGCGCGCAGTGTTTCCACGTCCAGGTCGTTCGAAGGTTCGTCCAGCAGCAGCACGTTGCCGCCTTGGATCAGCGTCTTGGCCAAGTGCAGACGGCCGCGCTCACCACCGGAGAGCATGCCGACCTTCTTTTGCTGGTCCTGGCCGTTGAAGTTAAAGCGCCCTGCATAGGCACGCGAAGCCATCTGGAACTTGCCGATGTTCAGGATGTCCAGACCACCGGAGATGTCTTCCCACACGGTCTTTTCGTCTGCCAGGCTGTCACGCGACTGGTCCACGTACGCCAGCTTGACGGTCTGGCCGATTTCCACGGTACCGGAATCGGGCTGCTCCTTGCCTGCGATCAGCTTGAACAGCGTGGACTTACCCGCACCGTTGGGGCCGATGATACCGACGATGGCACCGGCAGGAATGTTCATGGACAGGTTGTCGATCAGCAGACGGTCGCCAAAAGCCTTGGAGACGTTCTTGAACTCGATGACCTTGGAGCCCAGACGCTCGGCCACAGGAATGAAGATTTCCTGTGTTTCGTTGCGGCGCTGGTATTCGTAATCGCTCAGCTCTTCAAAGCGTGCAATACGTGCCTTGGACTTGGCCTGACGACCCTTGGAGTTCTGGCGCACCCACTCCAGCTCCTTCTTCAAGGCCTTGGCGCGGGCTTCTTCGCCCTTTTGTTCCTGCTCCAGACGGTTTTGCTTCTGGATCAGCCATTCGGAGTAGTTGCCCTTGTAGGGAATGCCATGGCCACGGTCCAGTTCCAGAATCCACTCCGCAGCGTTGTCCAGGAAGTAGCGGTCGTGGGTAATGGCCACCACGGTGCCGGAGAAGCGGTGCAGGAAGTGCTCCAGCCACTCCACGGATTCGGCGTCCAGGTGGTTGGTAGGCTCGTCCAGCAGCAGCATGTCGGGCTTGGACAGCAGCAGCTTGCACAGGGCCACGCGGCGCTTTTCACCACCGGAGAGCTTGCCGATCACGGCATCCCATGCGGGCAGGCGCAGCGCGTCAGCGGCGATCTCCAGCTGGTGCTCGGAGTCGGTACCGGCAGCGGCGATGATGGCTTCCAATTCACCCTGCTCAGCAGCCAGGGCGTCAAAGTCAGCATCAGGCTCGGCATAGGCCGCATACACCTCTTCCAGGCGCTTGCGAGCATTGTTCACTTCAGCCATGGCTTCTTCCACGGCTTCGCGCACGGTGTGCTCGGGGTTGAGCTGTGGTTCCTGGGGCAGGTAACCGATCGACAAGCCAGGCATGGCAATGGCTTCGCCTTCGAACTCCTTGTCCACGCCCGCCATGATCTTCAGCAGCGAAGACTTACCGGAGCCGTTCAGGCCCAGCACGCCAATCTTGGCGCCCGGGAAGAAACTGAGCGAAATGTCCTTCAAGATCTGGCGCTTGGGCGGCACAGTCTTGGTCAGGTGGTTCATCGAAAAGACGTATTGAGCCATGTTTTTGTCAACAAATTCTTGTGAAAAATAAAAATTTGGCGCTTAGTTCACACGCGCCCCAACCACTGATTATCTCCGCATGCGACAATATCCT
>JAEZZU010000299.1 GCA_023418355.1 Pseudomonadota bacterium
TGGATATTGACCACCAGCGAGATCTTTTGCTTGTCTGGAGAAATCGCAACTTGTGTCGAGTCGATACGGAAGTCCAGATAGCCACGCTGCAGATAATACGAACGCAGCGCCTCCAGGTCAGCATTCAGCTTGCTGCGCGAGTAACGGTTGGACTTGGTGTACCAGCTCATCCAGCCACCAGTGTCCTGGTCAAACTGCTTTTTGAGCGTGGATTCGCTGAAAGCCTGATTGCCCACAATGCGGATGTCATTGATCTTGGCAGGCTCACCCTCAGTGACAGAGAACGTCAGGTTTACGCGATTGCGCTCGATGGGTGTAACGGTCGTCACCACGTCTGCACCATACAAACTGCGGTTGATGTACTGACGCTTGAGTTCCTGCTCGGCACGATCCGCCAGCGCCTTGTCAAAGGGGCGACCTTCCGCCAAGCCAACATCACGCATGGCTTTTTGCAAGGCTTCCTTATCGAACTCCTTGGTGCCCACGAACTCTACGTTGGCAATCGTAGGACGCTCTTCCACCACCACGACCAGCACATTGCCATTGGCTTCCAGGCGCACATCTTTGAAGAGGCCCAACGCAAACAAGGCGCGAATTGCTGCCGCGCCTTTGTCGTCGTTGTAATCTTCGCCCACACGAATGGGCATGGAGGCAAATACCGTCCCAGGCTCTACGCGCTGCAAGCCTTCGACACGAATATCTTGGACCTTGAATGGGTCTAAAGCCCATGCAGCTTGTGCCGCGCTCAGCAAAGCTGCTACAGCCAAGGCCGTGCGAGCAGCATATCGATTTTTAGATAGTTTCATTTGTGATGCAGGCGCCATCCTTGCGGATCGGCAGAGACTCGTTAGCCCCAGATGCGGCTGATATCGTTAAACAAAGCGATGGACATCATCACCAGCAAAAGGCCTATGCCCCCCCGCTGCAAGCGTTCCATCCAGACGTCACTGACCGCACGGCCAGTCACACCTTCCCAAAGATAATACATCAGGTGCCCACCGTCCAAAACCGGAAGCGGCAGCAGATTTAAGACGCCGAGACTAACGCTGATCAGGGCCAAAAACAAGATGTACTGCACCAGTCCCAAGCTGGCTGATTTCCCCGCGTAGTCCGCAATCGTCAGCGGACCGCTGAGGTTTTGCAAAGATGCCTGTCCAATCAACATCTTGCCCATCATCTGCAAGCTCAGCACGGACACATCCCATGTCTTGACTGCGCCAGCAAGCAGACTGTCCAGCAAGCCCTTCTGCACCAAGACCATGGCTGGAGCGCTGCCAATCATGGCCCCCACTCTGCCAATTAACTGGCCTTTGTCTTCAAGCACTTCCAGCTGCATGGGGATCTGCAACTGCTGACCGTTACGCTCTACCACCCACATCGCATTTTGCAATGCAGGATCGGCCGCAGCGCCGCGAATCAAGCCGCGCAGCTGAGGCGCATCAGCGATCTGTATGTCATTGACTTTCAGCACCCGATCTCCAGGCTGCAGCCCTGCTTTCTCAGCAGGCATCCCCGCAAGCACATCGCCCAGTACTGCTGGTGACCAAGGATATTCAATGCCAATCTGGCGCAAGGCAGTCTGATCCAGATCGGCCCCCTGCAGGGACGACAGCGGCAAATATGCCTGCCCTTGCTCACGCCCATCTGACTTTTGCCAGATCAGCTGCGCATCGCGGCCATTGAGGGCCGCCTGCAGCAGCGCCCAGCGCAAAGCCTCAAAAGATTCCACCGCAGCGGCATCCGCACCGGTCTGGACACTCAGAATCTGCTCACCACCCTGCAAGCCCGCACGCTCTGCCAGCGTGGCCGCAGCAGGCTTGGCAATAATGGCCTGCGGCTGTTCCTGCCCCATCCAGCTGACCAGCCCATACAGCACAACGGCCAGCAGCAAATTGGCAATCGGGCCGGCAGCCACAATGGCTGCACGCTTGTGCAAGGGCTGACGGTTGAATGCGCGCGAGAGCTGGTCTGCTGGCACATCACCTTCTCGCTCATCCAGCATGCGTACATAGCCGCCAAGGGGCAATGCAGCAATCACGAATTCGGTCTCACTGTTCCTGCCCTTCCAGCGCAACAAGGGCTTGCCCATGCCAATAGAAAAGCGCAGCACCTTGACGCCACAGGCCACTGCCACACGATAGTGGCCATATTCATGGACAGCTATCAGCAGCCCCAGAGCAACAACAAAGGCAAGAACAGTCAGCATGAATTCCTAGCGTCAGATAAAGCGAGTGGCCTAAGCCGCCATATGCCGCAGCAGACCCTGGGCCACACTGCGCGCTTCAGCATCCAAGCTTAACAATGCTTCCAGGCTATCCGGACGCTGAGGCTGCAATGCCTCCATGGTGGCACGGTTGACTGCATGAATCTGGTCAAAACGCAGACCGCCTGACAGGAACGCTGCCACGGCGACCTCGTTGGCTGCATTGAGCACCGTGGTCGTGCCCTCTGGCGCCTTCAGCGCCTGCCAGGAAAGATAGAGCCCGGGGAAGCGCTTCTGATCGGCTTCCTCAAAGGTCAAGGCAGTCAGTCGCGCAAAGTCCAGGCGCTCCACACCACTTTCGATACGCTCAGGCCAGGCCAGACCACAGGCGATGGGCACACGCATGTCGGGCGTACCCAGCTGCGCAAGAATGGACGCATCCTTGAACTGCACCATGGAGTGGACGATCTGCTGCGGATGAATCACCACCTTGATCTGATCGGGCGTCACGTCAAACAGCCAACGCGCCTCAATCACTTCCAGCGCCTTGTTCATCATGGTCGCAGAGTCCACCGAGATCTTGCGCCCCATCGAGAAATTGGGGTGCTTGCAGGCCTGTGCAGGCGTGATTTCCGACAAGGTACTGGGATCACGCTGGCGGAAGGGCCCACCTGAGGCTGTCAGCAACAGGCTGTCGATACGCGTCTTCCAGGTACTGCGATCTTCAGGCAGACACTGAAAGATGGCAGAGTGCTCGCTGTCAATCGGCAGCAAGGTGCAGCCGCTATCGTGCACGGTCTGCATAAACAATGCACCACCAACAACCAAGGCCTCCTTGTTCGCCAGCAGCAGGCGCTTGCCAGCACGGGCAGCAGCCAGCGCTGGCGCCAGACCTGCTGCGCCCACGATGGCAGCCATGACGGCATCCACCTCAGGGTGCGCAGCTATTTCTTCCAGAGCATCAGGGGCCAGCAGGACCTGCGTTGGAAGGCTATTTGCCTTTAATTTTTCCTGCAGCTGCAAGGCATGTGCCTGACTGGCCATCACCGCGTAGCGCGGCTTGAACTCCGCACACTGTGCCAGCATCAGATCCACCTGAGTGGCAGCGCTCAGCGCAAAAATTTCGTATTGGTCGGAGTGGCGACGAACCACATCCAGCGTGTTGGTACCAATAGAGCCCGTCGAGCCCAGTACCGTCAGGCGTTGTTTCATGAATGCACCAAAGAAGTCAGCATCATGGCCAGCGGCAGGGTGGGCAATAAAGCATCAATACGGTCCAGCACACCACCGTGACCCGGCAAAAGCTGGCT
>JAEZZU010000316.1 GCA_023418355.1 Pseudomonadota bacterium
CGATCAGCTCAGCGGTTTGCTTGGCATCGAGGGGCAGCGGGGGAATGCCCAGTGCAGCACGCTCGGCTACATGGTCACGGTAGGCTTTCAACATGGTTCTCTCTCCATTGGTTTTCTAAGAGTGGGGGCTGCTTTTTCTAATGTTTGAGCTCCTCGGAATTACTTCTTGGGAGCCTCCAGCAGACTTTGCGGCGGGTTTTTCTTGATGGCTTCAGCAACCTGCACTTGCTCGGTGCTCATGCATTCATCGGCCATGCGCTTGCCCTGCTTCTGGTTCATCAGCATGGACTTGTTGGCAATCTGCAGCCACACGGCGCCTGCCTGTGGGTCTTCCAGTCGCACGACACCCGTGCTGGTGCCTACAGGTGCCATGTGATAGTTAAAACCTTGACCACTGACGAAGAAGTGACCGGGGTTCTTGTCATCCCGGGCCACGTTCACATGCTTGCCCAGCTCGCAATTGATGCGGCCTGTATAGACACGGTCGGCAAGCTTCATCTCCTCTGCATTCAATGCACGAGGCGCCAGAGCGGCAGCTGCTGTCGCAGCACCTGCACCACCCACTGCAGCAGCAGCTGCTGCCTTGCGAGGTGCCGTGGTCTTTTTGACCGTTGTCTTCTTGACTGCTGCAGTCTTCTTGTGGGCTGTCGTAGCCTTGCTGGCACTTGCAGCAGGCTTGGCGGTAGAAGCCTGAGCTCCTCCCACGAAAGCCAGAGCAGGAGCGATGAGCAGTACGGAGGCAATCAGTTGTTTCATGCGAACTCCAGCGGATATTCCAAATAACTTGTCAATAACAAACACGGCACTTCAGGCCGTGCTCCCATCCAGCCATTGTCGCGCTTCTGCAGGCAGTGCAATGCCAGTGCGCTGCGCACGTTCGAGCAAATGCCAGTAATAACGGTAACTGGCCCGGTCATGCAGCACACCCTGGTAGCTGATGGGCGCCCACGCCTGCTGCTCAGCTGCCAGCAAAATCTCCGTCGCTTCCTGCACTTCCTGCACTGCAGGCGCAAACGCAGCAAGGATAGGACGAATCTGTGCCGGGTGAATGCTCCACATCCTGGTGTAGCCCAGCTCACGGCTGGCCTGGGCAGCGGCAGCCTGCAAGGCCTGCGCATCCTTGAACTCTGTGACCACACAGTGCGAAGGCACTTTGCCGTGGGCATGACAGGCGGCAGCAATTTCCAGCTTGGCCCGCACCACCAGCGGGTGCTGAAACTGGCCCTGCACCCCCATGGCCGATCCCGGAATGGCACCACCGTGGGCCGAGACAAAATCCATCAACCCGAAAGACAGGCTTTGCACACTGGGGTGCGCAGCAATCTCAAACGCGCGGTGTACGGCAGCAGGAGATTCAATCAGGGCATGCAGCGGAATATGTGCGCCGCCTGCGCGTTCCAGCGCCTGCTGTGCGCGCACGATGTCATCGACCGACTCCACCTTGGGGAGCATGATGTGGCAGAGCTTGTGCCCTGCTTCACCGACGATGGAGGCAATATCTTCTTCAAATGCATGATGACCTACTGCATGCACGCGCACCGCCACGCGGCAGCCGTCCTGCGCCCCCACGGCCAGCTCGGACACCAGGCGTGCATGGGCCTTTTCCTGGCCAACCGCTGCGCCGTCTTCACAGTCCAGCGTGACGTCAAACACGCAGGTGCCAAACTCCTGCAGCATCTGCGCCTGCAGTTCCAGGCTTTTGCGCATGCGCACTTCCACACCGCTGTAATGGTCACACACAGGCAGCATATGGGCTGCTGCTTGGGCGCCCAACAGGATCTCGCGGGGATGGCTGGCTGTACGCATGAATGGCAGGAGTGGACAAGGCACTCAGAAAAGGCTGATCCGGATCGGACCATCACAGCCATCTGTAAAACATCTTTTGCTCAACCAGCACACCTGCATGTTGCGCAAAAGACCTCTCCAGGAAAGAGAGCCCCTGCAGGGCCCATGGCACTGCAGGGGAAGAATCCATCAAGATTCCATCACAGTCCTTGCCTTACAGCAGGTGCTTCACGCCGTCGCGCTCGCCTTCGAGTTCAGCCAGCGTCTTGTTGATGCACTCTTGCGAGAAAGCATCGATTTCCAGGCCTTCGACGATCTTGTACTCGCCGTTTTCGGTGATCACAGGGAAGCCGAACACGATGCCTTCGGGGATGCCGTATGCACCGGTGGAAGGCACACCCATGGTCACCCACTCACCGTTGGAGCCCAGCGCCCAGTCGCGCATGTGGTCGATGGCAGCGTTGGCAGCCGAAGCAGCCGACGACAGACCGCGTGCGTTGATGATGGCAGCACCGCGCTTGCCCACGGTAGGCAGGAACACATTGGCGTTCCATTCCTGGTCGTTGATGATGTCCTTCACGGACTTGCCATCAACGGTGGCGAAACGGTAGTCGGCGTACATGGAAGGCGAGTGGTTGCCCCACACGGTCAGCTTCTTGATGTCGCCCACCTTGAAGCCACCCTTGGCAGCCAGCTGGGAAGCAGCACGGTTGTGGTCCAGACGCAGCATGGCGGTGAAGTTCTTGGCAGGCAGATCAGGTGCCGACTTCATGGCGATGTAGGCATTGGTGTTGGCGGGGTTACCCACCACCAGCACCTTCACATTGCGCGAGGCCACTGCATTCAGTGCCTTGCCTTGAGCGGTGAAGATCTGTGCGTTGGCTGCCAGCAGATCGGCACGTTCCATGCCGGGGCCACGAGGACGAGCACCCACCAGCAGAGCGTAGTCGGTGTCCTTGAAGGCTTGCATGGGGTCAGAGTGTGCTTCGATACCAGCCAGCAGAGGGAATGCGCAGTCTTCCAGCTCCATGATCACGCCCTTCAGAGCGTTCTGAGCCTTCTCGTCAGGAATTTCGAGCAGTTGCAAAATAACGGGCTGGTCCTTGCCCAACATTTCGCCGGATGCGATACGGAACAACAGGGCGTAACCGATTTGACCTGCGGCGCCAGTAACGGCAACACGAACGGGCTTCTTGCTCATGGTGAAAACTCCAGATTTTGGAAATAAATAGTTGTCGGCGCACTGCTGCCCCAGCCTGTGCAACCAGCGGCCCGTGCTCCGTAAACAGGCGTAAAGTGTACTCTTGATTTTACCTCTCGGTCAATTTGTCTTATGTCTTATATAAGATATGATCTCACCCTGAGCCGCACAACATCCACGGGCTCAGAATCGCATCCGGAGGCTTTGCTTTTTCCACACCCTTATGTCCTTATCGCAACCATCATCTTCCGACAGTGCTTTTGGCGCTCACGCAAATTCCGCCAGTGCACTCACTCCCGCCTTCAGTCCTCTGTACCAGCAAATCAAAGGCTTGATTCTGCAAAGCCTGCAAGCTGGTGAATGGCGCCCCGGAGAGTTGATCCCCAGCGAAATGGAACTGGCTGCGCGCTTCAAGGTCAGCCAAGGAACGGTGCGCAAAGCCATTGACGAGCTGGCCGCAGAAAATCTGGTCATGCGCCGTCAGGGCAAAGGCACGTTTGTTGCTACGCACTCTGCCCAGCAGGTGCAATACCGTTTTCTGAAACTGCATCCCGATGTGGGCGACCTGCAAGGCGAAGGCCGTGCACAGCGCTCCATACTGGAATGCAAACGCGTGCGCGCCCCTGCCGAAATTGCACGTCTGCTGGCCATGCGCAGCGGCGACACCGTGGTACAGATTCGCCGCGTACTGGCCTTTGGCGGCACACCCACCATCCTGGAAGACATCTGGCTGCCCGGTCATGCTTTCAAAGGGCTGACGGCAGAGCAGATGGTTTCCTACCAGGGGCCCACCTATGCCATGTTTGAAACGGATTTTGGCGTGCGCATGGTGCGCGCCGATGAAAAGCTGCGGGCCGTCCTGCCCGACGAATCGCAGGCCCAATTACTGGATGTGACCACCCAGACACCGTTGCTGAGCGTGGAGCGCATTGCCTATACGTACAACGATATTCCCATGGAGTTACGACGCGGTATCTATAGAACAGACACACACCATTACAGAAACGCCTTGAGCTAGGTCTGCACCAGCTCAAGCCACAGGGAAAGTTTCGCATGCAAAGTGGCCCCAGCAGGGCTGCATGCAATAGAATTTTGGTTCTTTTGCTCCGTGCGATTACAACGCAGTTACATCCAAGAAAGCCCCCGCTATGACAGAGCTTGAAAAAAAGAAGCGGCCTGAGTTCCGCAACATCAACGTATTAGAAGGTCTTCCACACCGCCTGCCCGTAGGTGGCTATGTGTCGATTCTTCACCGTATCAGCGGCATGCTGATGTTTGCCCTGCTGCCGTTCGTGATCTGGATGCTGGACACCTCGCTGTCCTCCGAGATCTCCTTCACGCAGTTCAAGTCGGTATTCAACGAAGGCTGCGGCTTTGTGCCCGGCTGGTTCATCAAGCTCGTCACACTGGCCATCATCTGGTCCTACCTGCACCACCTGTGCGCTGGCGTGCGCCACCTGCTCATGGACACCAACCACGATCTGGTCAGCAAGTCCTACGCACGTTCTTCCGCCATCACCGTGTTCGTCATCAGCCTGGGTCTGACGGTGATTCTGGGCGCCAAGCTGTTTGGCCTGTACTAAGAAAAAGAGGGATCCATCATGTCTGTGAATTACGGCTCCAAGCGCATCGTCGTCGGCGGTCACTACGGCCTGCGCGACTGGTTGGTACAGCGCATCACTGCGGTGCTGATGCTGGTCTTCACCATCGTGGTACTGGCTCAGCTGATCTTCGCCAAGGGCGAAATCGGCTATGAGCTGTGGGCCGGCATCTTTGCCGCTCAATGGATGAAATTTGTCACCTTCGGCGTGATCGTGGCCCTGGCCTGGCACGTCTGGGTGGGTGTTCGCAACGTCTGGATGGACTATGTGAAGTCTGTGGGCCTTCGCCTGACTTTGCACGTTGCAACCCTGATTTGGCTGGTTGGCTGCGCAGGCTGGGCTTTCCAAGTTCTGTGGCGTCTGTAATTGGCGCAAGACCGCTTCCACGATTGAAAGTTAAGAATGAGCTACACAAAAGCAAACATCACCAAGC
>JAEZZU010000330.1 GCA_023418355.1 Pseudomonadota bacterium
GCATCAGCCTGCATGCCCTGCTTGAGCGAGCGCAGATTGAAGAACAGCTTGCGCTGGGCCTTGGTGGTAGCCACCTTCACCATGCGCCAGTTCTTCAGAATGTATTCGTGAATCTCGGCCTTGATCCAGTGAATGGCATAGCTGACCAGACGCACGTTCTGCTCTGGGTCAAAGCGCTTGACGGCTTTCATCAGCCCGACATTGCCTTCCTGAATCAGGTCGCCGTGGGGCAGACCGTAGCCCAGGTACTGGCGGGAAATCGACACCACCAGGCGCAGGTGGGACATGATCAGACGCCCGGCGGCGTCCAGATCGTTGTGTTCTTTGAGCTTGCGTGCGTAGTCACGCTCCTCTTCCTGGGTCAGCATGGGCAGACGGTTGACAGCCGCAATGTATGCATCCAGGTTGCCCAGCGGAGGAACCAGAGACCAAGGATTTGCAGGTGCCAAGGCCGAAGCAGCATGGGTGCCAGTTAGGTTTGTCATTGCAGTCATCCTTTCATCCATTGCTTCATATTAGCACTGTGTTTGAGAGAGTGCTAAACCAAAAGTTCCCCAAAGGTTTATAGGGGCTGTGCTAGCAGTGTAGCTGCGGGAATCGGCAGGCTGTTGTAGGGCAATGCCAATGCAAGTTGTTTGAGCAATAAGCCCTTGGGGTGGAAGGTATTGGATTATCTTGGTGCATATGGCTTGCGCTATGGTCAAGTATTTGTATGTGTCATAAATAATCAGCTGCTGGCATATTGGTGCTCATGCAAAAGATCTTATGGGGAGAGGCAATCGATGGTGAACAAAATGGGTGATGTCACGCTGCACCCTAATTCCTGGCTGAAGGAAATGGCGCGCCTGAATCCATCCAAATGGAATATGAGCCGCTCCTGCCGCGCCTCGCTGGCGATTGCATTACCCATGCTGGTGGGCTATTACACCCACACCCTCATGTACACCATGTGGATTTCCATGGGCGCCATGTTCCCCTCCATTGGCGAGCGGGATGCGCCTTATGGGTTCACTGTGCGAAAAATTCTGATTTCTGCACCCATAGGGGTGTCAGGCTTTCTGATGGGCTATCTGAACACCTGGGGGCTGGATTGGGGCTGGATCGTGCTCATCATGAGCGCTGTGGGCTTTGCCATGGCCATTGCCAGCAGCTACAGCGCCACGATCTCGATTGGCTGTCTGCAGTTCATGGTGATGGCCGCAGTGTCGCTGGGTAATCCGGAAATTGGTCATTTCTGGATGTCCTCGCTGCTATTGCTGGGTGGTGCCTCGTTTTATCTGCTGCTGCTTTATCTGGAGAAATGGATTTGCCCACACCATATTCGCCGGGATGCGATTGAGCAGGTATTGCATGCCTTGATTGCGCTGTGCCAGAAAAAAATAGAACAGGCTGATGTGGAATCTGCACGTCTGCAGTTCAATATGAAATATGAAGCGCTATATACATTGATGCTGCAAAAGCGTTATCAGGCGCTTGGCCACAATATTGTGTGGGACCAGACCGCAGAGGTGGTTCAGAATATGGACAACCTGTTTGCCATCATTATGGCTACGCAGAACCGGGATGAGATTGCGCAGATTCAGACCTGTCTGCAGCAAATGGTGCAGGCGCTGGTGCAGGATCAGCGCCTGGAACCGGGGCACCCCGATGGCTTGGCGCAGTGGCAGGCGCTCAATGATCTGACGCTGGCCCTGTGGGGCCGAGCACCGGTGTCTGCTACCCCCCAGAATCTGCCGCAGCGCGCACTGAATCTGCGGCTGACGCTGCAAAAACTTTCTCCGGGCCGTGCGACGGTGCGCTCTGCACTGGCGCTGGCGCTGTGTACGGCGATTGGCTATGCCATCCGCTGGGTGGATGATGTCTCGCATTGGTACTGGGTGCCGATGACCGTCTCCATTGTGATGAAGCCAGAGCTGGGCTCCATCTTTGTGCGGGCCGTGCAGCGCACCGTGGGCACGGCGGCCGGGGTGGTACTGGGGGGGCTGCTGCTGGCGCTGGTGCCTGTGGGGCCGCTGTTCATTCTGATCATCGCAGCCATCACCTTTGTGCTGCCCTGGCTGGCACCACGCAATTACGCGCTCACGGCCTTTGCCATCACGCCGCTGGTGCTGGTGCTGATCGACTTTCTCTCCCCTGCGCGCAGCGGCATGCAATACGCCGATCTGCGGCTGCTGGATACCTTGATGGGCTGCGCCATCGTGCTGCTGTTTGGTTATCTGCTGTGGCCGCGCCGCCATGCGAGTGAGCTGCAGGAGTCCATGGCGCAAGCGCGCCAGGCCATTGCCCACTATCTGCAGCTGGTGCTGGACCACCGGCTGCAGCCGGAAAGTGCCGATGTCAGCGAGGCACGCCGCGCTGCCTACGGCAAGCTGGTGGACATGCGGGCAGCGCTGCAAAAGTCCATGGCTGAGCCACCGCCTGCCGGTTATGAGGCGGCAGCCTGGTTCCCGCTGGTGGCCTGCGCAGCGCGGCTGTGCGATGCCATTACGGTGTACTCAGCCAGTGCCAGTGCGCAACCTGACGAGCAGGAGTGGGCCTGGCTGCAGCAGATGCCGCAGGCGATTGCGGGGCTCCAGTCTCTGCCTGAGCTACCTGCGCAGTTGCTGGATGGGCACAGTCCCGAGTCGCAGCTGATTGCCAGCATCCGCAAGGAAACCCACACCCGCGAGCGGCTGTACGAGAAAGCGGTGGCACCGACTGCAGCTGCTGCGACCTGAGCCAGCGTTACAGTAGGGCCTTTCAGACATTGCTCCCATGTACACACCTTCCCGCTGGGGCGCGTATGGCTGTCTGGCGCTGAGCATGGCGCTGGTAGGCAGCTATGTGGCGCTGTCCAAACCTCTGGCTGCACTGTTTCC
>JAEZZU010000001.1 GCA_023418355.1 Pseudomonadota bacterium
AAGGCTTGGGGCGGTCTGCGTTGTTGCGGCGGCTGGCAAGGCGCTCGGCATTGCTGCGCCACCGCGCCTAGCAGCCCATCCCCAAGCCTTCAACGCGAATTCCCAAGCTTTATGTGAACACGCCCTAAAGCGCACAAAGCTGGAGGTGCTGAGTAAGCACCTCCAGCTTTTTTTCATGTGCGGGCTGTGTGGCGCTGGCTGTACTGCTGCTGCCACTGGGTGGCGTCTTCTGCCGTCATGGGGCGTGCCAGGTAGTAGCCCTGGGCCAGATCGCAGCCCAGCTGCTGCAGCAATTCCCATTGCTCCCGGGTTTCCACGCCTTCTGCCACAGTGCGCAAACTCAGGCTCTTGGCCATGTGGGTGATGGCGGTGACCAGGTTGACATCGTCCTGGTCCTGCAGGATGTCCTGAATAAAGCTGCGATCGATCTTGAGCTTGTCCAGCGGATAGCGCTTGAGGTAGGCCAGCGATGAATAGCCCGTGCCAAAGTCATCGATCGACAGCCGCACGCCCAGCTGCTGCAGGGCTTGCAGCGTCTCCAGTACGTGGGTGGACTGCTTCATCAGCGTGGTTTCGGTCAGCTCAATTTCCAGCCACTGTGGGTCCACGCCCGTGTCCTTCAGAATTTGTTTCACCTCAGACAGCAGGTGGCTCTGGTTGAACTCAATGGCCGACATGTTCACGGATACCACCACGGGCGGCAGCCCGGCATCGCGCCAGGCGCGGATCTGTTGACAGGCAGCGCGCATCACCCAGCGGTCTATCAGCGAGATCAGGCCTCGCGACTCGGCAAAGGCAATGAATTCGCCCGGTGGCAGCAGCCCGCGCTCGGGGTGCTGCCAGCGCACCAGGGCTTCAAAGCCTTCCAGCTGCTGGGTCTGGAAGTTCCACTGCGGCTGGTAGTGCAGCACCAGACCCTGATCGTTTTCCACGGCTTCGCGCAGCAGCCGGTCCTGTGCCAGCAGGCGGCTGGGGCGCATGTCCAGCAGCGCGCTGTAGTACTGCAGCGCGCCGTGGCCCATCTTCTTGGCGGTTTCCATGGCGGCGCTGGCATTGAGCAGCAGCGCGTCCGCACTGTTGCCGTCTTCGGGGTAGAGGCTGATGCCGATGGAAGCTGGCAGGTGCACCTGTCCGCTGGGCAGGGTGTAGGGCTTGTTCAGCACAAAGCGCAGCTCGCGCGCAATGCATTCGGGCTGGCAGGCTGTCAGCGGGGAGGCCAGTACCACCACGAATTCGTCACCACTCAGGCGCGCCACGATGTCGTCCGGGTGCACCTTGCTGCGCAGGCGGCGTGCCACCTCGATGAGCACCTTGTCTCCGGCTTCGTGCCCCAGAGAGTCGTTCACATCCTTGAAGTGGTCCAGATCCACATACAGCACGGCCGCCGGGTACTTGCTCTGCTGGGCATGGGCCATGGCAGGGTGCAGCTGGCGCATCAGCCCCTGGCGATTGGGCAGGCGGGTGAGCGGGTCGTGAAAGGCCAGGAAATGCATTTCCGCTTCCGCACGCTTGCGCTTGCTGATGTCGTGCATCACCAGCAGGCCGACCTGCGTATCGCCCTCGGGCAGCAGGCTGATGTTGATTTCCACATCAATCTCCTGCCCGCTGTGGTGCAGCAGCCGGGTTTCGTAGGCGCTGCTGGTGCCTTGCTCCATCAGGCGCGCAGAGTCTGCGCGCAGCACGTGCGGCAGCAGATGCAGCACGGGCTTGTCCAGCAGCTGGCTCAGGGGGTAGCCGGTCAGGGCAATGGCGGCCGGGTTGGCATCAAAGATGTGGCGCTCGCGAAAGAAGATGATGGCTTCGCGCGTGGCATGGGCATAGCGCTGCAGCCGGGTGTCGCAGTCCTGCACCAGCTGCATGGCATCCAGCAGTGACAGGTTGTGCTGTGGCAACACGATGATGGCGTTCACCTGCCCGCCCTGTGCATTGCCAATGAGCAGGGTGGGAATGCACTGCCCATGGGCATACACCAGCGGTGTCTGCAGGCTGGCACCCTGAGCGCCGGTGCTGGCCAGTCGCTCCAGTTCGCACTTCCAGCGCTCCCAGTCACAAGGGCTGAGGTAGTGCTGCGGCGCCTGCCGCAGCAGGTCCTGGCTGGGCATGTCAAACAGCCGGGCATAGGCTGCATTGGCCCAGATGCAGCGGCCGTCAGGCCAGCTCAGGCAGGCCATAGGCGCACCAATGCTCAGCGCCACGGCGTGCAGAAGATCTTGCGGTGTTTCTTGAGGAAGGCGGGGGTGTGCGGACGTCATGGATGCACCGAATGCCGGATCAGTACGTGACAAGACCGCGCCAGCGCAGCATGTGCCGACGTGAAGACACAGAGGGTGAAGACAGGGGCGGGGGTCATGTATCAGGATAGAGCGAGCGTCGAGGACTGGCCTTGCGTTAGGGCAAGCTTTGATCGTTGCGGCCCCGCTCGTGCCGGGACATCCGTTCCGTACATGGCATGCATAAAATGAGAGCGCTCAGCGCAGGAAGAATCTGGGATTCATGGTTCTTGGAGTGCAAATGTTAAGCACTGCAAGCGGTTAATGCTCTATTTTTTAATCAAGAAGATGATGGTGATCTTGCAACGCGTATGCCAGGCACGCGTGGAAATTGCCGGACAGGTGTCCGGCGCGATCGGGCATGGTCTGCTGGCACTGGTCTGTGCCGAGCAGGGCGACAGCGAAAAAGAGGCTGACAAGCTGCTGGCCAAGATCATGAAGCTGCGCATCTTCAGCGATGACGCCGGCAAGATGAACCGCAGCGTGCAGGATGTGAATGGCGGCCTGCTCATTGTGAGCCAGTTCACGCTGGCCGCAGACACCAGCAGCGGCAACCGCCCCAGCTTTACCCAGGCGGCCAGGCCCGAGGAAGGCCGGCGTCTGTATGACTACTTCGTGCAGCAGGCACGTGCGCTGTATGCAGCCGGGCCGGTGCAGACGGGCGAGTTTGGTGCGGACATGCAGGTGCACCTGGTCAATGATGGCCCGGTGACCATTCCCATGCGCATCGTCCCCGCTGCTGCCTGACGGCGGCAGAACTTCAGGCGCTCGCGTACAATACGCGCCTCTTTTCCTTCCGAGGAGCGTTGCAGCGCACACCCGAGTCAGCGGTGGCGTGAGGCTCGGAAGGGCAGCAGTGCCGCTTCATGCGGCGCTCGCTTCTTGGCAACGACGCTCACCCACGCTTTCTGTGCGGTGAGGCCTGTCAGCCCAAAATCCCCAGAACGTGGTTTTTTCAAGTTGTTTTCCGCACAGGAGAAACCATGAGCAACACA
>JAEZZU010000014.1 GCA_023418355.1 Pseudomonadota bacterium
TGGTGGAGAGAAAGCGCGTAGGGTCTTCGCCGAGCTTGAGCGCTGCAGCTGCGGCGGTATCGCCCTCATCAATCAACTTCTGTAGCCTTGCCTTGCGTGCTGTGACCAGCGCGATTTCAGACATGGCAAAAACGCCATTGAACAGGATGAGGGCGATAAGTATAGGAATTTCCATGGTGTGTTGAGCGTCCTTTCAAACTCGCTCTATGTATGACAAACAGTTCTAGGTTAATGGATAAGCCCGAAGTACAGGCCCAGCAGGATGGCAAGACCTAACAGCACTCGGTAAATCACAAATACGCCAAAGCCCTTGCTGGAGATCAGGCGCATGAACCAGACAATGACAGCATAGCCTACGGCAAAGGCAACACCTGTTGCAGCCAGTGTCATCCCCCACTGCTCGCCCGTCATGGGCTCACGCTTGAAAAACAGCATGTAGAAACCAGACAGCAGCACGGCAGGAATGGCCAGCAGGAAGGAAAACCGTGCGGCAGCCTCCCGCGTCATGCCCAGCAGCAGACCTGCAGTAATCGTGCCACCCGAGCGCGACACCCCGGGAATCAGCGCCATGGCCTGGGCAAAGCCCAGCAAGATGCCGTCTTTCCAGCCCAGATTACCAATCTGGCGGGTCTGCGCGCCACGCTTTTCCGCCCAGCCCAGGATCAGGCCGAACACGATCAGCATGACAGCAGTCAGCGCCAGCGTGCGGAAGGTAGTTTCAATCCAGTTGCGTAAGAGCAGACCCAATACACAGATGGGGATGGTGCCCAGGATGACCAGCCAGGCCAGCTTGGCATCCGTGTTCAGTGCCTCACCGGGCTTGCGGCTGCCAATCACCGGCAGGCTGGCAAACCAGGCCGTCAGCATGCGCAGCACATCCTTGCGGAAATAAATCAGCACTGCCAGCTCTGTACCCAGCTGCGTGATGGCGGTGAACGCGGCGCCGGGGTCGGATCCACCGGGCAGCAGGGGGCCAAGAATGCGCAGGTGTGCGCTGGAAGAGATGGGCAAAAACTCAGTCAGTCCCTGGATCAATCCAAGAACCAGGGCATCCAGCCAGCCAAAAGTGGAGTGCATAAACGTCTGTGGTACGTACCGTCAAAAAGCAGCCCCGCAGTGTAGCGCCAGGCTCTGACAGGCATCCATCGCGCGCAGACAGCCCATTTTTGGCGCAGATCTGCACAAAAAATCATCACAGCCAGGTGTCACCCCTGTGATGATCATAATTTTTTATACAAACATACGTTTTCCGCGTTTTTATTAGTAATAAAAATTACATAAAAAGCACGTTCATCAGACAACTGCCAAGCACTATTAGTTGAACACCATATTCCTTTACAGAATGCTTTTCTGGAGCATTGTTATTTTTCCCTCATTCCTTGCTCATGGGTAGCTGCCACCCATACACCACAAAGCGGCAGCCGCAAGCACACGCTGCCACACCTGCTTTCTTTTGCTTTTACACACACGCTGTGGATAACATGCAGCGAAAAATTCTGGACAACTCCACACGCATCCATCACGGCATGCTTTGCATTTATCCACAGCATGTCTTGATTCAATACTGTGGAGAAATGAGGAATGATTGAAAAACATTTTTCATCTACTTCACAGCAGCAGCATATCCTGTGTCCACAACATTTTTCACAGCATTGACCACAGGACGCATCCATGAAACCGTATCTGCACAGCGAAAAAATCCACAACCTATAATGAATTTTCCACAGCATTGCACATCCATGAAAAGCTGTTTTCAGACCCTAGCAGCAACAGCTGTTTGTGCTGTATTTTTCAGCAATCCTTGCTGACTACAGGCCTCTGAAGATAAATAAAACAATGGATGACATGCTGTATCTCTGTATTGAAAACAATTTTTCAGCAGTCTGAGCTGCAGACAGCTGCCTGATTCCCCCGTTATGAGCCAAGAAAAATGGGCCGAGCTGGCCCTGGAATCCTTTGATGCCGTCGTTGCCTCCATTCCGGGGTTCCGCGTTCGCGAGGGTCAGCGAAAAATGGCCACCCAGGTGGCACAGACGCTGGCATCCGCACAGCTGGGCAAGGTGGAAGAAGGGGCTCCAGAACCCAAAAAGTCCATCGCGGTGGTACAGGCCGGCACGGGCGTGGGCAAGTCACTGGCGTATTCCGCACCCGCCATTTCCATGGCACTGATGCGAGGCACACGTGTGCTGATTTCCACGGCCACAGTGGCACTGCAGGAGCAGCTGGTGAACAAGGATTTGCCGGCGCTGGCGCAGCAGATGCCCATGCCTTTCAAATTTGCGCTGGCCAAGGGACGCGGTCGCTTTGTCTGCAAGCTCAAGCTCGAGCGCCTGGCCAGCTCCGGTGAAAACAGCGAAGAAGTGGACGATCTGTTTGCCGAAGAAGCCGCCGAGCAGCGCCGCGCACGCCCACAGGCTGAAAAAGAAGCGCGCATGCAGTTCTATGCCTCCATGGCCGATGCGCTGGCTGCAGGCGAGTGGAATGGCGACCGCGACAGCCTGCCCAATCCACCGGAGGCCGAGGCCTGGAGCCCCGTGGCCGCAGAAGGCAGCTCCTGCACCGGCAAGCACTGTCCGGTGTTCAATGACTGCACGTATTACGAGCGCCGCAAGGAGATGGTGGCTGCGCAAGTCATTGTCGCCAATCATGATTTGCTGCTTTCCAGCCTGGGCGCCCGCCTGCTGCCGGACCTGAGCGACAGCCTGCTCATCCTTGACGAAGCCCACCACCTGCCGCAGACAGCCCTGTCGCAATTTGCCTGCGAAATGGACATGAGCCGCCTGCAGTGGATCGACAAGCTGGCCAGCCGGGCTCTGCGTGTGGGCCAGCTGCTGGACCTGGACGAAATTGCGGATCTGGCCGGCTACAGCAGCGGGCTGCGCGAGCATCTGACGGAGCTGGCACGGCTGGTCATGGAGGTCTATGGCGAGCAGCTCAAGGGCCAGAAAGACAGCTGGGGGCCAGCACGTGTGCGCGTGCCGCGTGGTGATCTGCCAGCGCCCCTGCTCGAGCCTCTGTCTCAGGTCATGCACCACGCCAGCGGCTTTCTGGACGTGCTGCGCGCCATTGCCAAGGGGCTCAAGGCCGAGATCAAGGACAAGCCCGATGAAGCCCAGCGCCTGTCCCAGCTCTATGCCCAGGTCGGCACACTGGCGCCGCGCCTGGAAGCCGTGCACGACTGTGCCCAGCTGCTGAGCCAGCAGCCCGAGACACGCGAAGATGGCTCAGAGAGCGTGCCCAATGCCAAGTGGTTCACGCTGGAGGTAGAGGGCGACTACATCGTCGTCAAGGGCCATGCCAGCCCCATCCTGCCCGGCGCTACGCTGCGCCACCATCTGTGGAGCCAGGTGCGCGGTGCCGTGCTGACCAGCGCCACGCTGACCAGCTGCGGCAGCTTTGACTTCTTTCTGCGCGAAGCGGGTCTGCATGCAGACCCTGCCGTGCAGACGCTGGAAGTGGCGAGCCCCTTTGACTATGCGGCCCAGGGCACACTGATTGCCCACCAGACCCGTACCGACCCGCGCGAGGCTGCGGCATTTACGCGCGAAATGGTGGAGCGGCTGATGCACGACCTCAGCCATGTCGAAGCCGGTGCGCTGGTGCTGTTTACCTCCCGTGAACAGATGCGCCTGGCCGTGGATGCCTTGCCATCTGCCATGCGCAGCCAGGTGCTGGTGCAGACCGCCATGCCGCGTGCCGTGCTGCTGGCCGAGCACCGCCAGCGCGTGGAGCAGGGCCTGCCTTCCATCATCTTTGGCATGCAGTCCTTTGGTGAAGGGCTGGATCTGCCGGGGGCACTGTGCGAGTCGCTGTTCATCACCAAGCTGCCGTTTGCACCACCCGATGACCCCGTGGGTGAAGCACGTGCGGAATGGCTGCGCAGCAGCGGGCGCAACCCTTTTAATGAACTGGTGGTGCCGGCCACCGCCATCCGCCTCGCACAGTGGGTGGGGCGCGCAATTCGCACCGAAGAAGACCAGGCCCATGTGTACTGCTATGACCGGCGGCTGGTTGCTACCAGCTATGGTGCGCAGTTACTGAAAGGGCTGCCTCCGTTTAGCCTGGAAAAGCGCAATGCATGAGCACTTTGTGCTGTTTGAGCACAGATTTCACGCGTGAACACACCCCTTTGTGCATCAGGGATTTTTCACCCGAAAAACAAGGCGTTGGCACATGGATCAAGGGTTAACCCTATATCAACACGCATTA
The DNA here is from genome assembly GCA_023418355.1 of Pseudomonadota bacterium. Taxonomy (GTDB): domain Bacteria; phylum Pseudomonadota; class Gammaproteobacteria; order Burkholderiales; family Burkholderiaceae_C; genus Comamonas. Next base: position 4,210 of record JAEZZU010000014.1, read on the forward strand.
TTTTTTTATTTCGGTAAACACAGAAATCCGTGAAACTGTTAGCGCTCACAAACCGTCCAGGAGCGCCAAGACAAAGAACATGCCCGGCAAATATGATGACGTTTGCCCATGCAAGGCCGCTGTTGCTGCGAGCAGGAAGAAAAGCTTCTCCTGCACGTCAGAAACAGCGGCTTTTGCATAGGCCATTCATTCATAAAAACCATATTTCAACCATGGCAAGCGTCATTCATTTCTCTAACAACAAGGGGGTTACACCATGCGTGTTCTAAGCCTTGTTCTTCTGGCCATTCTCGGCCTGCCACTGACCTTTGGTGGCGCGTACCTGCTCGCTCTGGGCGGCAGTCCCTTCTACTTCCTCAGCGGCCTGGCTGTGCTGGCAACCGCATTCGGCTTCATCAAGCGCGCACGCTGGGCACTGCCCCTGTACGCTGCCTGGCTGGTGGTGCTGCTGATCTGGTCCCTGTGGGAATCCGGTCTGCACTGGTGGCCTCTGGCAACCCGTCTGGGTCTGCCTGCCATCATTGGTTTTGTGCTGGCCATCCCCGCTTCGCGTCGTGATGCATCTGGCAACCAGCCTTTTGCCTCTGGCAAGCCTGTGCTAGCTACCTCGCTGCTGTCGGCCGTCGTGGCCTTCATCGGCATCCCCTTCAATCTGCAGCACGAGACAGACGGCAAGTTGTCCATGGAAGTGGTCAACCCCGATGCCAAGACTGGTGACACTGCCCAGGCCGAAGGCGACTGGGAAGCCTACACAGGCAGCCACCACGGTCAGCGTTACTCCAAGCTGGACCAGATCACGCCTGAAAACGTCAACAAGCTGGACGTTGCATGGCAGATCCGCACCGGCGACATGAAGGGTCCTGGCGACGTGGGTGAAACCACTTACCAGGCCACCCCCATCAAGATCGGCGACACCCTGTATCTGTGCACACCTCACAGCCTGGCCATTGCGCTGGACGCTGACACAGGTGCTGAAAAGTGGCGTTTTGACCCCCAGGCTGGCCTGGAATCGAACCGTCAGCACCAGACCTGCCGCGGCGTCTCTTTCTACCGTGGTGCGGATGTCACTCCCGTGGCAGCTGCCGTGGTTGAAGTGGCTGGCGAACAACCTGCTGCTGCACTGGAAGCTCCTGTTGCACAGGCCACTGCTGCCAAGAACGCTGCACACTGCAAGAACCGCATCTTCCTGCCTTCGTCGAACTCCAAGCTGTACGCTCTGGACGCCGAAACAGGTGCTGTGTGTGAAGACTTCGGTGACAAGGGTGCCATCGATCTGATGCACAACATGCCTAACAAGCAGCCTGGTTACCTGAACCCCACATCGCCTCCCGTCATCGTGGGCGACATCCTGATCATCGGTCACTCGGTGAACGACAACTACGCCGTGGAATCTCCTTCGGGCGTGATCCGTGCATACGACGTGCACACCGGCAAGCTGCTGTGGAACTGGGACTCGGGCAATGCAGACGAGACTGCACCTTTCGACCCCGCCAACCCCGACCAGAAGTACAAGGCTTCTTCGCCTAACAGCTGGACCGTGTTCTCGGCCGACGCTGAACTGGGCCTGGTCTACGTACCCCTGGGTAACCGCGTGCCTGACCAGCTGGGTCAGTACCGTAACGAAGACGAAGAGAAATACACCGCTGCTGTCGTAGCGCTGGACATCAAGACCGGCAAGCTCAAGTGGCACCAGCAGACCGTGCACCACGACCTGTGGGACATGGACCTGGCTTCGCAACCTGTGCTGCTGGATCTGGACCTGGAAAAGGGCCGTACTCCCGCACTGGTGCTGCCTACCAAGCAGGGTGACGTCTACGTGCTGGACCGCCGCGATGGCACGCCTATCCACGCTGTGGGTGAGCGTCCTGCACCTCAGGGTACCGACGTTCCTGGTGAACACACTGTGCCTACACAGCCCTTCTCGGCTTTGAGCTTCGAACCCGCAGCACTGACCGAAAAGGACATGTGGGGCGCCAGCTTGATCGACCAGATGATGTGCCGTATCCAGTTCAAGAAACTGCGCTACGAAGGCCGCTACACCGCACCTTCGCTGCAAGGCACCATCGTGTATCCCGGCAACTTTGGCGTGTTTAACTGGGGCTCCGTTGCTGTTGACCCAGAGCGTCAAGTAATGTTCGGCATGCCTACATATCTGGCATTCGTCTCGACACTGATTCCTCGTGAACAGCTGACTGGCGACACCGTGATGAACCTGGGCGAGCAAGGTATCAACGCCAACGAAGGCGCGGGTTACGCCGTCAAGATGCACCCCTTCCTCTCGCCTATGGGCGTACCTTGCCAGACTCCACCATGGGGTACCGTGGCCGCAGCTGACCTGCGCACCGGCAAGATTGCTTACCAGCACCGCAACGGCACGATCCGCGACCTGTCGCCTATCCCACTGCCAATCAACATGGGCGTGCCCGGTATCGGTGGTCCTCTGATGACCAAGACTGGCGTGGCCTTCCTGGGCGCGGCTGTGGACAACAACTTCCGCGCTTACGACGTTGCTACTGGCAAGGTCCTGTGGGATGCACGTCTGCCCGCTGGCGGTCAGGCCACTCCTATGACTTACCTGAACAGCAAGGGTGAGCAGATGGTGGT
>JAEZZU010000030.1 GCA_023418355.1 Pseudomonadota bacterium
TGGCCGCGACTGTCCAGACCCAGCCAGCCCCAGCAGGCAGGCACATTCGGCCACTTGGCCAGCGCTTGTTTCACGATGTCATCCATGCTTGCGTATCTCCCTTGCAGATCTTGCAAAGATAACCGCAACACGCCATGCTTGGCGCTCTGTTGCCCTACAAACTGCGGCTGCGCCCATATGCACAATGGACAGCCATCGGCTTGCCCCATCTCATAAGGAAACACTCTATGAAACGCATGCTTGCCACCGTGCTGGTAGTGTCCGCGCTCACAGGTTGCGGCTACAACGATTTCCAGCGTCTGGATGAAGCGACCAAGTCCAAGTGGAGCGAGGTCCTGAACCAGTACCAGCGGCGTGCCGATCTGGTGCCCAACATCGTGGCTTCCGTCAAAGGGGAGGCCAATTTCGAGCAGGAAACGCTGACCAAGGTCATCGACGCACGCGCCAAGGCCACCTCCATTCAAGCCACCCCCGAGCTGATCAACGACCCTGCCGCCTTTGAAAAATTCCAGCAGGCCCAGGGTGAGCTGTCCAGCGCGCTGTCGCGCCTGATGGTGGTGGCCGAGCAATACCCGCAGCTGCAAGCCAACCAGGCCTTTCGCGATCTGCGCGTGACGCTGGAAGGCACGGAAAACCGCATCACCGTAGCGCGCAATGCCTACATCCAGGCCGTGCAGGAATACAACGTGCTGGCGCGCAGCTTCCCCACGAACCTGACCGGCATGGTGTTTGGCTATGACCCCAAGCCCAACTTCACGGTGCAGAACGAAGCGGAAATCTCGCGCCCGCCTACCGTGGACTTTGGCAGCAAATAAGGCCATGCAGCCACCCACAGGCGGCACAGGATGGATGAGGAAGCAAATATGGCTTTAACGCTTATCTGGCGGGCGCTGGCAGCTCTTGTTTTTGCTGCTTTTCTGCCCTGGCAGGCTGTGCTTGCTCAGCCATTGCAGCCCGTGCCGGCGCTGACGGCCCGCATGATCGATCAGACAGGCACTTTGAGCGCCGAGCAGACCGCAGCCATCGAAGCACGCCTGCGCAGTCTGGAAGAAAAATCAGGCTCGCAAGTCGTGGTGCTCATGGTGCCAACCACTGCGCCTGAAGACATTGCGCCCTATGCCCACCGCATAGCCAGCGACTGGAAGATTGGGCGCAAGGAAGTCGGTGATGGCTTGCTGCTCGTCATTGCCAAGGATGACCGGCGCATGCGCATGGAAGTAGCTCGCGCGCTGGAGGGCGCCATTCCTGACCTGGTGGCCGCACGCATCATTGACCAGCAAATGGCCCCTCACTTTCGCCAAAACGATTACGCCGGCGGCATTCTGGCGGCGATTGACCAGGTTGGCGCCCGCATTGCTGGCGAAGCTCTGCCACCACCGTCGCAGCAGCCCAGCCATGCAGACGAGGCAGATCTGGAAGGACTGGCCATCTTTCTGTTCTTTGGCGTGATGGTGATCGGCCCCATCATTCGCCGTATTTTTGGCAACAAGTTCGGATCTCTTCTGGTGGGTGGTGGCACTGGCTTGCTGGCCTATCTGTTGACCGCCAGCCTGCTGCTGGCAGGTGTGGCCGCCGTGGTGGCCCTGCTGTTGACCTTGCTCTCCAACAGCGGCAAGGGCGGTGGTGGAGGCCCCTTTATTGGCGGCGGCGGTTTGGGCGGTGGCCGTGGTGGTGGTTTCGGAGGTGGCAGCTTTGGCGGCGGTGGATTTCGCTCCGGTGGCGGTGGCAGTTTTGGGGGCGGCGGTGCCTCCGGGAGGTGGTAAGCAATGACAACCCTCAGCCAACGCATGGCCCGTCTGTGGCGCCACCGCTGGTCGGAAAACGCCGTCACACGCGCCTTTCCACCGCAAGTGCTGCAGCACCTGGAGCAGCAGGTGGCACACAGCGAAAGTCTGCATACCGGGCAAATTCGCCTGTGTGTGGAAGGTGGCCTGCCCTACAGCTACATCTGGCGCGATGCCAGCGCACGCGAACGCGCCATTGGCCTGTTTGGCAAGCTACGGACTTGGGACACGGAGCACAACAACGGCGTGCTGATTTACCTGCTGCTGGCTGACCATGCGATCGAAATCGTCGCCGACCGGGCACTGGCCCGTGCGGTGCCGGAATCCACATGGCAGGCACTGGTGCAGGACATGCGCCAGTCGTTTCAGCACGCAGCGTTCGCGCAGGGCATGGAAACGGCGCTGGCGCGTGTGACCGACTTGCTCGCCACCCATTTCCCGCGCGATGCATCCACGCCTGTGGACAACGAGGCTGGCCTGCCCAATGCGCCCGTGGTGCAGGGGCGTTTTGCCAAGGATTGAATCATTCTTTTCAATCTTGGCGCTGCGCGCCACCACCTCTCTCGAGGAGGCAGTGGTACAGCGATGCAAAAGCTGAAAAGTTCTTTTCGTCTTTTCGGTTTTGCACCGCTTCAACAATATGAGCAGCTAGCGCTTGTCAATCAAGCACTTCAGATACATTCAATTCGCAAAACCAGAAATGACAAGCGCTGAATGCTTCTTTTTTTGATGCACTTCACATAAAAAAGCCACCTTGCGGTGGCTTTTTTGGTTCGGCTTTGCAGCAGATCAGTGCTTGCCGCGGAACTTGCGCAGGGCTGCCATCTGGGCTGCCAGCACAGCCAGTTCAGACTGGGCCTTGGCCAGATCAACGTCTGTCGTGGCGTTCTTCAGTGCTTCTTCTGCAGCAGCTTGGGCTTCCTTGGCCTTTTGCTCGTCCAGATCCTTGCCACGGATGGCGGTATCGGACAGCACGGTCACGCAGTTGGGTTGCACTTCCAAAATGCCACCAGCCACGAAGATGAACTCTTCGCTGCCATCGGGCAGTTCGATGCGCACGGAACCGGGCTTGATGCGAGAGATCAGCGGTGTGTGCTTGGGCAAAATACCCAACTCGCCTGCTGCACCTGGCAGAGCCACAAAGCGTGCCTCACCCGAGAACAGGGATTCTTCTGCGCTGACCACATCAACATGGATGGTGTTCATCTTTGCTCCTTGAAAAGGTGGGACTGGGCTTGTTTGCAAGGAAAGCCGAGGCTTGCACCCCGGCCTTCACGGCAATTAAGCAGCCAGCTTCTTGGCCTTTTCGAAGGCTTCGTCGATGGTACCGACCATGTAGAACGCCTGCTCGGGCAGATGGTCGCACTCACCGGCAACAATCATCTTGAAACCACGGA
>JAEZZU010000069.1 GCA_023418355.1 Pseudomonadota bacterium
AGGGGGTTCGCGCCCATTTCATCGAAAAGTCCAAAGTTTGCTCCTAGCCCTGTAATATCAAGGGCTACAGACAGTGTGTTATACGACAGTATTAACACTTGATACTATTACATTGAAAAATTAAAGATTCTAATTTCCTCAGTAAGGAATTATCAATAAATAAAGATAGCGTTCGTTTAGATAATTCATAGGTCAACATATATGTTTTGACGAATATATTTCCTTGGTATATCTTATACACATTAAATATGGGAGAAAGTATGGAACCACTACTGCTGTTTAAAATTTTAGCCGACCAAACCAGACTGGATATCGTGCTACTGCTAAAAGTATCAGGTGAACTGTGTGTTTGCGATATTTATACGACCTTAAATTTATCGCAACCAAAGACTTCTCGGCACCTAGCAATGCTAAGAGAATCAGGTCTTTTGCTCGATTCAAAGCATGGCAAATGGGTTCATTATCGATTATCTCCGGCATTACTACCTTGGGTGAAAAGTATCATTGATGTCACCTATGCCACAGAGAAAAACAGAGTTGCAGATTTGCTTAAGAGTCTAGAGACAAAAGAACCTGTGAGTCGCTGTTCTATATAAAAATTTTTAAGTTTACGTATTCGAAAAAACACATATAAGGTTGAGCTATGAAAAAACTAGAAGTATTTGATCCCGCATTATGCTGTAGCACTGGCGTTTGTGGAACCGAAGTCGATCAAACATTAGTAGACTTCGCAACAGATGCGGATTGGTTAAAAAAACAAGGCGTGAATGTAACGCGTTTTAATTTAGCGCAAGAGCCTATGGCTTTTGTTAACAACACAAAAGCGAAATCATTTCTGGAAACCGCAGGTGCCGAGTCACTTCCGCTATTGATTCTGGATGGCGAGATTGTGCTGACCGGTCGATATCCAAAACGACATGAGCTAGCCAGATGGTTTGGTATTCGCCTGAATATTGAAAAAGCCGAAATGGTTAAATCGTGTTGTGGTAATGGTAAAACGTGTTGTTAACAGGAGCAATAAAATGAAATTTTTAGATAACACACCTAATTATTTATTTTTTACTGGAAAAGGTGGTGTGGGAAAAACCTCTATTTCCTGTGCTACCGCAATTAAGTTGGCTGAAAAAGGGAAAAAAGTCTTACTGGTGAGCACTGATCCAGCTTCTAATGTTGGGCAAGTATTCTCTCAATCGATAGGCAACAATATTAAGCCAATAACATGGGTTCCAAATCTATTTGCTATTGAAATAGATCCTCAAGCCGCAGCCGAAGAATATCGAAACAAAATTATTAATCCAATCAAAGAAAGTTTACCTGAAGCGGTAATTCAAAGTATTACGGAACAGCTATCAGGCGCCTGTACTACAGAGATTGCAGCTTTCGATGAATTTACTGGGTTATTAACCAATACCGAAATTACAGAGCAATTTGACCATATCATTTTTGATACCGCACCAACGGGGCATACCATCCGTTTATTACAACTCCCGAGTGCATGGAGTGATTTTATTAGTGACAATCCTGATGGTGCGTCATGTTTAGGGCCAATGTCTGGTCTTGATAAACAACGTGAACAGTACAGCATGGCGGTGGAAGCATTGAGTGATAAATCACTAACAAGGTTAGTCTTGGTTGCACGACCTCAATCAGCCGCATTGAGAGAGGTTGCGAGAACCTATAGCGAGTTGTCATCTCTGGGTATCAAAAATCAGCAATTGATTGTCAATGGTGTTTTCCCTGAAACGGCGGTGACTGAAAATGATAAGTTATCCCATGAGCTCTACTCTCGTGAACAAGCGGCATTAGCGTCTATGCCTGATGTCCTACGCTCGTTACCTGTCGATATTCTTTATTTACAAAATATCAATATGGTGGGTGTCGATGCACTGAAGCAGTTGTTATCTAATGACATGCCACAAGTTCCAACTATTACCCCGACAAAACAACCTATTTCTTTACCTACCTTGTCAGAACTGGTTGGCGAAATATCTCAGCAACAGCATGGGCTGATTATGTTAATGGGAAAAGGTGGTGTAGGGAAAACAACGATTGCGGCCTCAATCGCAGTTAAATTGGCAGAAAAAGGGCTTGATGTACATCTGACCACATCTGATCCAGCTGCGCATATCGAATCAACCCTCGATGGTGTTTTACCCAACCTTCAAGTGAGCCGAATTGACCCTATCGCTGAAACAGAACGTTATCGTCATTATGTCTTAGAAACAAAAGGGAAAGATTTAGATGCCGAGGGGCGTGCATTACTTGAGGAAGATTTACGCTCTCCATGCACAGAAGAAATTGCGGTATTTCAGGCTTTTTCTCGCATCATTAGAGACGCGGGTAAACGTTTTGTCGTCATGGATACTGCACCGACCGGGCATACATTATTACTTCTGGATGCAACAGGGGCATACCATAAAGAAATTGCTAAAAAAATGGGCGAAAAAGGCCACTATTTAACGCCGATGATGCAATTACAAGATCCTGAACGTACTAAAGTTATTATTACGACTCTCGCTGAAACTACGCCTGTGCTTGAGGCGGTGAACTTACAAAATGATTTAATACGGGCAGATATACATCCGTGGGCGTGGGTGATCAATAACAGTCTATCTATCACGGAAACAACCTCACCATTGTTACTTTCAAGAGCAGAGCAGGAAATCGTTCAGATTGAAAAGGTGACATCAACATTGGCAAAACGTGTTGCTATTGTTCCTTTGCTTGAAAGAGAGCCTGTGGGGATATCTGCATTAAGTCAGCTCGCAGAATAAGTTTTATTTTCTAAAAATAAAAGGTGCACAAAAGCACCTTTTAAACGAGGTTGTTATGTTTATTGCCGCATTCATTTTTATTTTAACGATCACCTTTGTTATTTGGCAGCCCAAAGGACTGGGTATTGGCTGGAGTGCTACGGCAGGGGCGGTATTGGCACTGCTCTTTGGTGTGATCAGTTTTCAAGACATCCCGATTGTTTGGAACATTGTTTGGAATGCCACGGCGACATTTGTTGCCGTCATTATCATTAGCCTACTTTTAGATGAAAGTGGTTTCTTTGAATGGGCGGCAATACATGTTGCCAAATGGGGCGGGGGTAAAGGAAGGCTGTTATTCAGTTATATTGTGTTACTTGGTGCAACGGTGGCGGCTTTATTTGCTAATGATGGCGCGGCATTGATATTAACGCCCATTGTGATTGCGATGTTATTGGCACTTGGTTTCAACAAAGGCACAACATTAGCATTTATCATGGCTGCTGGGTTTATTGCAGATACGGCGAGCTTGCCGCTGATTGTTTCGAACCTCGTGAATATCGTTTCTGCGGACTTCTTTAATATTGGATTTACGGAATATGCCTCGATTATGGTGCCAGTGGATATTGCGGCGATTATCGCAACGCTCGTGA
>JAEZZU010000112.1 GCA_023418355.1 Pseudomonadota bacterium
CACAGGTTTGCTGGAGGGCATCAACAACCGCATCAAACTCATCAAGCGCATGGCCTACGGATACCGCAACACTGAATACTTCTTCTTGAAGATCAAGGCCGCATTCCCCGGAAATCCGTGAAGAACCCTTTTTTCTGCAGCAATCAGGTCTTAGCGCATCTGAAATGCTTCCTGGTGAATACGCCAGCCGCGCTGCTGCGCCTGGCGCATGGCCTTGCCCAGACCCGCAGGGCCACACAGCCAGATATCCAGCTGCGCACCGTACTGCGCCAGATGCTCGGGCTTGAGATAGTCACCCTGCGCCGCATCATGCACCTGCAGGCGCACACTGGGCTGGGCTGTTGCACACAGGGCCTGCAGCTGGGGCAGCAGGACATCCTGCGCCGCATGGCGCGTGCAGTAGTGCAGATGCGCGGGCTGCAGCCCCTCCTTGCCTGCCACACCGGGCTGGCGTGCCTGCAGCAAGGCCAGAAACGGGGTAATGCCCACCCCACCGGCCACCCAGACCTGGGTGCGCGCTGCGCCACCCTGCCCATCCAAGCAGCCGTAAGGGCCTTCGATCTGCACGGTCTGCCCGGGCTGCAGCAAGCCGGGCAGGCGGCGTGTGTAGTCGCCCAGCGGCTTGATCACCAGGCGCAGCAGCTGCCTGCCATCCGGGGTACGGCCACAGCCTTCGGGTGCGCTGGCAATCGTGAAGGGGTGCGGGCCTTCTGCCCCCTCAAAGCTGGCAAACACAAACTGCCCTGCGCGGTGACCGGGCCACGCCTGCGGCATGGCGCACAGCACTTCCAGCGGTGCCTGCCCGGCCGCGCCACCCAGCACGCGCGCTGCATGCACTTGCGCGGCATAGCTGTTGCGGCCATGCCCGATGCGCCCGGCCAGTGACCACAGCGCCGCTGCACTGCCCACGACCAGCAGCGCGGCCATCACCATGCCCAGCGGGGCCTGCCAGAAGGCCAGCGGCGTCAGCGCCAGGGTGTGAAAAGCCAGCAGCAGATACAGCACGGGCATTACGCGGTGCAGCTTGCGCCAGGGGCGGTACGGCAGCAGGCGCTGCCACAGCGTGAGCACCACCATGATGAGCAAGGCGTAAAACGCCCACTCGCCCAGATCCTTGGCCGTGCCGCGCCAGTCCGTAGCCCAGCTGAGTACGGCATCGCGCGGCAGACGCCCTGCGGTGCCGACCATGTCCTTGATCAGCCCGCTGGACTCCTTGGCGCCCCAGTGCAGCACCGCAGCCACGCCCGCCGCAATCCCCGCCCATTTGTGCAGTCGATAGACCTGGTCCATACCGCCCAGCGGCCGCTCCATCCAGCGCTGGCGCAGCGACAGCAGCATGACCAGACCCATCATGCCAATGCTCCAGATGCCACTCAGATACAGCGCATGCTGGCGCAGCTGCCACCAGAAAGCGGGCTCACTGACCGCTGCCATGCCCTGCCACGGTGCGGCGGCAGCGGCCCAGGCCAGTGTCAACACCAGCCACCAGATGCCCCAGGCGATACGAACTTGCATGTCTAACCTCCCTGTTGTTATGTCTGAAATGAGCGGCCTTTGGCTGCGCCCACGCGCCACGTCTTAGAGCGGCTAACACAACCCAGCAAACCGTAGGTTTGCGATTGAGACGAGGCGCGAAGCCGCAGGCAGTACAAGTAGTACGACAAGGCTGAGCAACGACGTATCAAGGGTTGTGTTAGCGGGTCTTAGCGCTTGATGCGCTCGCGCAGGATGGCGCCGGTCTGGCCATCCAGCTCCAGCTTCACGCGTGCGCCCTGTGCGTTGTAACCCTTGACTTCGTAGCGGCCATCAGACCATTCGATTTCACGCAGATCGCGGTAGCCTGCGGCATCGAGCTGGTCATAGATCTGGCGAATCGTCAGCGCAGGCCCTTGCTGGATGCGCATCGGCTGTGCCTTCACGGCAGCCGATGCTGCGGGTGCGGCTGCAGGCGCAGCAGGCTGTGTCTGTGCCATGGCACCGGCGGCCATGCCAGCCAGCAAGGCAGCTGCTGCCCAGTTGCGAGTCTTGGAAACGGTGAATGCGTTGCGGATGTGGTTCATGGTGGTACTCCTTGTGAAATGCTTGGTGATCAGCACCTTGCTGACCTGACTGCATTGTTCAAAACCACGCCTGAACGCAGTCTGAAGCGCGCGTTCATCTGGCATTCATCTGCCATCCGCTATAACGTCAGGATGTTTGTCTGAAGGAGGCACACCCATGCTTGCTCTCACATGGCGCAGCGGTCTGCGCAGCCTGGCACTGCTTGCTGCACTGGCCGCGGGTGTTGCGCTGATGCTGCCGCCCGCCTATTCCGACGAAAGCGACCATGAACTGGCGCGCCAGGCGCTGCAGCAAGGCAAGGTGCTGCCGCTGCGCACCGTGCTCGACCAAGTGGAACGCGAGCACCAGGGCCAGGTCATCAAGATCGAGTTCGAACACGACGACGGCCAGTTCATCTACGAGCTGCGCCTGCTGCACCCCAACGGCGATGTCAGCAAGCTCAAGGTCGATGCCATGGATGGGCGCGTGCTGCGCATTCGCAGAAAAGGACGTGACTGATGCGCATCCTGGTGGTGGAAGACGAGCCCCTGCTGGCCCGGCAGCTGCAGCAGGCCATTGCGGCAGCAGGCCATACGGTGGAACTGGCGGCCGACGGCGCCACCGGCCGCTACATGGGCCAGGAAGAAGACTTTGACGCCGTGGTGCTGGACCTGGGCCTGCCCGTGGTCGATGGCCTGAGCGTGCTGCGCCACTGGCGTGCCCACGGGCGCAACATGCCGGTGCTGATTCTCACGGCGCGCAATGCCTGGCACGAAAAAGTCACGGGCATGGACGCCGGGGCCGACGACTACGTGACCAAGCCTTTTCACATGGAAGAGCTGCTGGCCCGGCTGCGCGCCCTGCTGCGGCGCCTGTCTCCGCACCACAGCGCGCAGTGGCAATGCGGGCCGATCTTGCTGGATACGCGCCAGGCTACGGTCTCAGTGCATGGCATGCCGCTGCTGCTGACCAGCCATGAGTACAAGATTCTGTCGCTGCTCATGCAGCGCCCCGGCGAAGTGCTCTCGCGCACCGAGCTGTCCGAGCACCTGTACCCCGGCGACAGCGAGCGTGACTCCAACACCATCGAAGTCTTTGTGGGCCGTCTGCGCAAGAAGCTGCCGCCCGGCTGCATCGAAACCGTACGCGGTCTGGGCTACCGCCTGCAGGCCAGCGAGGTCAGCGCGTGAAGCTGCACTGGCCCACACCGCTGTCCCTGCGCCACGGCTCGCTGCGCCTGCGCCTGCTGCTGAGCACGCTGATCTGGATTGCCATGGCCATTGCCGTGGCTGGCTGGGGACTGCGGGACCTGTTTGAAAAACACATTGCCCAGCAGCTGCAAAGCCAGCTGGTGCACCAGCTCAACCAGCTCAGCGCCGCCGTCAATCTGAGCCCGGAGCAAACCATTGAAGTGCAGCCCATTGCCAGCGATTCACGCTTTGCCACGCCGCTGTCCGGGCTGTACTGGCAGGTGGATGAACTGCCCGCTGACGCAGCGCCCAAGCTGGGCGTAGCACGCTCGCGCTCGCTCTGGGATCAGGTGCTGGAGCTACCCGCCCACAGCGCGCGGCCAAGCACCACACTGGGCTACGCCGTGCTGCATCTGCAGGCACTGCAGGGGCATGAGCTGCTGGCCGTCAGCCGCACGCTGCAGCTGCCCGAAGCCAATGCCCCGCTGCTGCGCCTGACGGTGGCTGCCGACCAGGAACTGCTGGCCGAGCCCCTGCAGCGCTTTACGCACATGCTGCTCATTGCACTGGGTCTGCTGGCGCTGGGGCTGGTGCTGGCCGTGGTCGTGCAGCTGCAGCTGGCCCTGCGCCCTCTGCAGCTGCTGCGCCAGCAGCTGGGCACGGTGCGCACGGGCGAAGCCACCCAGCTGGATGGCCCTTTCCCCTATGAGCTGCAGCCGCTGGTCAGTGAGTTCAACCACGTACTGCGTGCCAACGCAGACATCGTGCAGCGCGCGCGCACCCAGGCGGGCAATCTGGCCCATGCCGTGCACACGCCTTTGAGCATTCTGGGCAATGCGGCGGCGCAGGAAGACTCCCCCCTGGCGCAACTGGTGCGCGAGCAGGTTGCCACGGCCCAGCGCCAGGTGGACTACCACCTCGCCCGCGCACGCGCAGCCGCCGCCGTGCGCGCCACCGGCCTGCGCACACCGGTGCAGCAGCCCCTGCAGGCCCTGCTGCGCACCATGGCGCGGCTGTATCCGCATATCGACTTTGCGCAGGAGAACGACGCCTCGCAGCTGGCCTTCAAGGGGGAGGAACAGGACCTGTTTGAAATGCTGGGCAATCTGCTGGACAACGCAGGCAAATGGGCGCGGCAGCAGGTCAGCATTCGCGTGCAGCCGCTGAAGGAGCAAGAGCAGCTGCAGATCTGCATCGATGACGATGGCCCCGGCATTGCCGATGCCGCGCAGCGCCGCCAGATTTTTGAACGCGGCCAGCGGCTGGACGAAAACCGCCCCGGCAGCGGGCTGGGTCTGCACATCGTGCAGGAGCTGGCCCACACCTACGGCGGCAGCGTGCAGGCGCTGCCTTCTGCACTGGGGGGCCTGCGGCTGGAACTGGTGCTGCCCCTGGCACCAGACAATACCCATACAAAAAAATGAGCTGCTGGCGCTTGATATGCAAGGGTTTCAGATAACTTTTGCTATGAAACCCTTGCCAATTCAGCGCAAGCAGCTACAAATTTAGAAAAAAAGATGCCGTGCCTGTCGGCACCGGCAGGCGCATCAGGCCTTGCGCACAAACTCCGACTTGAGCTTCATGGCACCCACGCCATCGATCTTGCAGTCGATGTTGTGGTCCCCTTCCACCAGGCGGATGTTCTTGACCTTGGTGCCCACCTTCACCACGGAAGAGGCGCCCTTGATCTTCAGGTCCTTGATCACGGTGACGGTGTCGCCATCCTGCAGCAGATTGCCGTTGGCGTCTTTCACCACCAGCACATCATCGTCCTGCACGGCCGGTGCCGTGGCAGACCACTCATGCCCGCATTCGGGGCAGATCAACAGTTCGCCGTCCTCATAGGTCAGCGTGGAGGCACAGGCGGGGCACGGTGGCAGGCTGCTGCTCATGGATGTTTTTCCTTTGGAAGCTTGCAAGCAATTACTGCTTGCCGGTGGAGCCGTAACCGCCTTCGCCACGTTCGGAAGGGGCTTCAAACTCGTCCACCACGTTGAAGGTGGGCTGCACCACGGGCACGATCACCAGCTGGGCCAGACGGTCCATGGGCTGCAGCGTGAAAGCGGTCTGCGAACGGTTCCAGGCGCTGACCATGAGCTGGCCCTGGTAATCCGAATCAATCAGGCCCACGAGGTTGCCCAGCACGATGCCGTGCTTGTGGCCCATGCCTGAGCGGGGCAGGATCAGCGCGGCGTAGCCGGGGTCTTTGAGGTACATGGCCATGCCGGTGGGGATCAGCTGCCACTGACCGGGCTCCAGCGTCACAGGCGCATCAATGCAGGCACGCAAATCCAGCCCGGCGCTGCCAGGGGTTGCGTAGGAAGGCATGTTGTCGCGCAGACGCGCGTCCAGAATCTTGATATCGACTTGCATGGGGGGCAATGGTAAGGGGCAAAGCGCTGGCTCAGCGCTTGTTCGACTGAGAAGCCTTGCGCACGGTCTGAATCACGTTGAACACCACCCACAGCACGATGACCACGGGCAGCAGGTCAGGCGCAAAAATGCCCGCCACCACCAGCATGGGAATCAGCAACACCCAACCCAGAGAGCTGGCCTGCGGCTTGCCCTTGGATGTGCCCTGAGCCTGCGCCTGCTGCTGCAACTGCTGGGCCTTGCGCTGAAAGCGCGCCACGGCACCTTCCACGCTGCCGGGCTCGGTGGTAGGTGCCGCTGCGCTGGAAGGCTTGGGGGCTGGTGCGGCGGGCGTGCGGCCCCACTCCTGCTCGGACGACTGCAGGGCAGACTTCTCGCCCAGCGCACGCAGGCGCTGGCGTTGCTGCTCATGCTCGGCCCAGGCCATCAAGTCTTCGACATAGCGCACATAGTCGCCATCGGGCGGGCCGCTGAAGTCGTTGTAATTCGGGCGGGAAGGCGCAAACAGGCGGGTCTTGCGATGGTGATTTTTGGGCAGTAATGCCATTCCTCCCTCCACTTCTTGATGTGATTCAGGCCTTGGTCTGCGCGGCAGGCAGTCGTCGTGCCAGCTCTGCCACCAGCTGGCGACCCAGCTCGGCCTTGCTGGCGCGTGGCAGCTCGCGGTGGCCGCTGGCATCAACCAGCAGCAGCGCGTTGTCATCCTGCCCGAAAGTGGCGGGCCCAATATTGCCCACCAGCAAAGGCACGCCCTTGCGCGCGCGTTTGGCGGTGGCATGGGCCAGCAAGTCATGGCTTTCGGCCGCAAAACCCACGCAGTACAGCTCACCGCTTTGCGCGCGCGCTGACTTGGCCACCGTGGCGAGGATGTCGGGGTTCTCGACAAAAGCCAGCGCAGGCACATCGCCCGAGCCATCTTTCTTGATCTTCTGGTCTGCGGCATTCGCAGGGCGCCAGTCAGCCACCGCGGCCGTGGCGATAAAAATCGATGCGTGATCGACCTGCGATTGCACCGCATCCAGCATCTGCAGGGCCGACTGCACATTGATGCGTTTCACGCCACGCGGCGTGGGCAAGTGCACAGGGCCAGCCACCAGGGTCACATCCGCACCAGCCGCCTTGGCGGCTGCCGCAATCGCAAAACCCATCTTGCCGCTGGACAGATTGGTGATGCCGCGCACCGGGTCAATCGCTTCAAACGTGGGGCCTGCGGTGATGAGCAGCTTTTGCCCGGCCAGCACCTTGGGGGCAAAGAAAGCGGCAATGTCTTCGAGCAGCTCTTCGGGCTCCAGCATGCGGCCATCGCCCGTCTCGCCACAGGCCTGTTCCCCCACGCCCACGCCCAGCACATGGGCACCGTCCTGTGCGGCCTGGGCAAAGTTGCGCTGGGTGGCGGGGTGTGCCCACATCTCGCGGTTCATGGCAGGGGCCAGCAGCAGCGGCACACGCTCGATAGGGCGCGCCAGGCACATGAGGCTGAGCAGCTCATCGGCCCTGCCCTGCGCCAGCTTGGCGACAAAGTCTGCGCTGCAGGGGGCGATGACGATGGCGTCGGCCTCGCGGCTCAGATTGATGTGGGGCATGTTGTTGCCCTCGCGGGCATCCCACTGTGAGGTGTAGACCGTGCGGCCCGACAGCGCCTGCATGGTCACCGGGGTGATGAACTGCTCGGCAGCTTCCGTCATCACCACCTGCACCGTGGCGCCAGCCTTGGTCAGCAGACGGCACAGATGCGCGCTTTTGTAGCACGCCACGCCCCCGGAGAGGCCCAGAACAATATGTTTGCCAGCGAGTTCTTGCATGGGCCGAATGTAGCAGAGGCGGCGCGGGGCAACTGTCAATGTGTGCGGCGCATAACCAGCGATATGCCCAAGGTCGATTGACCTAGCGCGCCACGGCCTTTGTCCGGCGGAACCTATAATCTCGCTTTACCACCACCATAAAAACACAAGACATGACCAAATTCGTCTTCGTCACA
>JAEZZU010000171.1 GCA_023418355.1 Pseudomonadota bacterium
GTGCACGCCTATTGCTTGGCATCGGCGCAACCATGTTTATCTTCACTCACAAAGACGCAATGACTTCTTTGAACACTCAACCCATCAGCCAAGACGTATTGGCTGAAAAATACCTGGCCGCGGGCGAACAAACCGCAGAAGATCTGTTCCGCCGCGTCTCCCAAGCCCTGGCTGACCAAGAAAAGCCAGAACTGCGCGCAGAGTGGGCAGAGAAGTTTTTCCAGAACATGCAAGCCGGTGCCATCGGCGCGGGCCGCATCATGGCAGCAGCCGGTCTGGACACCAAGGCCACGCTGATCAACTGCTTTGTGCAGCCCGTGGCGGACGCCACCAATGGCTTTGACGAAAACGGCAACCCCGGCATCTACACCGCCTTGTCGCAAGCGGCTGAGACCATGCGTCGCGGTGGCGGCGTGGGCTATGACTTCTCCAACCTGCGTCCCAAGGGCGCCAAGGTCAAGGGCACAAACTCCTTTGCCTCCGGCCCCTGCTCCTTCATCGATGTGTTCGATGCCTCCTGCACCACCGTGGAATCGGCCGGTGCACGCCGTGGTGCCCAGATGGGTGTGATGCGCATCGACCACCCCGATGTGCTGGACTTCATCACCGCCAAGCGCCAGAAGGGCCGCTGGAACAACTTCAACGTCTCAGTCGGCGTGACCAGCGCCTTCATGCAGGCCGTGGAAGGCGACCTGGCCTGGGAACTGGTGCACATTGCCACCCCATCGGACGAGCAGATCGCCGCAGGCGCCCACCAGCGCGAAGATGGCAAGTGGGTCTACAAGACCGTGCAGGCCCGCGAGCTGTGGGACACCATCATGAAGTCGGCCTACGACTTCGCCGAGCCCGGCATCCTGTTCATCGACAACATCAATACCGACAACAACCTGTACTACGCAGAAACCATTGCCGCCACCAACCCCTGCGGCGAGCAGCCTCTGCCCCCCTACGGTTGCTGCGACCTGGGCCCCATCATCCTGACCAAGTTTGTGCGTGATGCGTTCACCGAGAACGCCCACTTCGACTTTGAGGCTTTCCGCGCGGCGGTGTCGGTGCAGGTGCGCATGCTGGACAACGTGCTGGACGCCACCGTCTGGCCCCTGCCCGAGCAGCACAAGGAATCGCAGCAAAAGCGCCGCATTGGCGTGGGCTTCACCGGCCTGGGCGACGCCCTGATCATGCTGGGCCTGAAGTACAACAGCGAAGCCGGCGTGGCCCAGGGCGAAGAAATCGCCCGCAACATGCGCGACGCTGCCTACCTGGCCTCGGTGGAACTGGCCAAGGAAAAGGGCGCCTTCCCACTGTTTGATGCCGACAAGTACCTGCAAAGCGGCTTCACCCAGCGCCTGCCCGAAGAAATCCGCGCAGCCATCCGCCAGTACGGCATCCGCAACAGCCACCTGCTGTCCATCGCGCCTACAGGCACGGTATCGCTGGCTTTTGCCGACAACGCCTCCAACGGCATTGAGCCCCCCTTCTCCTGGACCTACCAGCGCAAGAAGCGCACGGCCGATGGCGGCAATGCCTTCTACACCGTGGAAGACCATGCCTACCGCCTGTACAAGGCCAAGTTTGGTGCCGATGCCGAACTGCCCGCGTACTTTGTCAGCGCGCTGGAGATGACGGCCGCCGAGCACGTCGCCATGATGCGTGCCGTGCAGCCCTATATCGACACTGCGATCTCCAAGACCGTCAACATTCCTGCGGATTATCCATTTGAGGACTTCAAGAACCTCTACATGGAAAGCTGGAAGGCTGGTCTGAAGGGCTGCGCCACCTACCGCCCCAACGACACGCTGGGTGCCGTTCTGTCCGTGGAAGCCCCCAAGACCGAAGAAAAGCCAGCACAGCAGCCTGCTGCCACCCACACCAGCGGCCTGTCCGCCGTGGTGGAACGCCGCCCCGAAGGGCCTCTGAACGCCGTAGTCGACAAGATCGAGTACTACACCCACGACGGTGTACGCCGCCTGTATCTGGTGGTCAGCTTCATGTACGTCAACGGTGTGGAGCGCCCTATCGAGTTCTTCATGCCTGTGGGCCAGACCGGTGAGAGCCAGCAGTGGATCACCGCCACCATGCGCTCTCTGTCGCTGGCAGCACGTGGCGGCTTCCTGGACAAGGCACTGGATGACCTGCGCAAGGTTGCCTGGGACCGCGGCCCCATCCGCTACGGCTGGCGCAACAAGGAAGACGGCACCCGCATCCCGCTGTGGCACGACAGCGAAGTGGCACTGCTGGCCTACGCCATCCAGTCCATCATCGCCAACCGCGCCAGCATGGAGCAGCAACCTGCCCCCATCAACCCTGCAGCACCTGCTGCCGCAGCAGCTCCCGCACCTGCAGCAACCCCTGCACAGGCCATGAGCGGCACCAAATGCCCTGAGTGCGGTGCCCATGCCGTAATCAAGAAGGACGGCTGCTCCTTCTGCACATCCTGCGGCTATATCGGCGCCTGCGGCTGATGCAGCCTACCTGAGCAGCTATCAAATCTAAAGCAAAGCCCACTGGTGATTTCCGCCAGTGGGCTTTTTTACGGCTATGGCCTGACGCCCTCCTTTTTATGTCGATGTTTTTAACTTGGCTGGCTTGCGCCAGCCAAGTCATGCGGTCTCAGCAGCGCCGACAGGGCAGCAAAAAGCTGTTGATGGCCTGAAATTGAATTTTGCAGGCCCGACCAACTACTCCACAAAATCCAAGCTAAGCAGAAAACGTAAAAGGGCTAGATCTTGCGATCTAGCCCTTTTCAATGTGATGGTCGGAGCGGCGGGATTCGAACTCGCGACCCTCTGCTCCCAAAGCAG
>JAEZZU010000183.1 GCA_023418355.1 Pseudomonadota bacterium
CGCTGGAATTGGGCTCGCGGCCTTCGCGGATGGCGGCGAAGAATTCGCGGTCCTGCAGCTCGATACCGTTCATGGACACGTCCACCTTGGACACGTCAATCTTCTCTTCCTTGCCGTTGACCAGATCATCGTAGCGTGCGATGTAGGTGCCGGTGTCGCCGATGTAGCGGAAGAAGGTGCCCAGAGGACCATCGTTGTTGAAGGACAGGCTCAGGGTGCAGATCGCACCGTTGGCGGCCTTGAGCTGGATGCTCATGTCCATGGCAATGCCCAGTTCTGGGTGGATGGGGCCCTGGATGGCGTTGGCCTTCACGATGGGGCTGCCAGCCTGGTAGGCGAACAGGTCCACGGTGTGGGCAGCATGGTGCCACAGCAGGTGGTCGGTCCAGCTGCGGGGCTGGCCCAGCGCGTTCATGTTGGTGCGGCGGAAGAAGTAGGTCTGCACATCCATTTGCTGGATGTTGAATTCACCGGCCTTGATCTTCTTGTTCACCCACTGGTGGCTGGGGTTGAAGCGGCGGGTGTGGCCCACCATGGCCACCTTGCCGGTTTCCTTTTGCACCTTCAGCACTTCTTCGGCTTCCGCCCAGCTGTCGGCCAGAGGAATTTCCACCTGCACGTGCTTGCCAGCCTTCATGCACTGGATGGCCTGCGAGGCGTGCATCTGTGTGGGGGTGCACAGAATCACGGCATCCACTTCGGGCAGTGCCAGGGCTTCGGCCAGATCGGTGGTCACGTGGCCGATGCCGTACTTGGCAGCCACTTCCTGGGTGGGTTCCAGACGGCGGCCCACCAGCGACACGACTTCCACGCCGTCAATGTTCTTGATGCCGTCCAGGTGCTTGATACCGAATGCGCCAGCGCCAGCCAGCGCGACTTTGATGGTCTTGCTCATTATTGGTTCTCCAAAATCAGATGGCCTACGGCCGTGTTCGATGCAGGAACGTGGAAGAAGCGGTGCACCAGCTTGGGTGCCTTGCCGCTGCCAGCCACGTCAGACATGGCACCGCGTGCGATCAGCCACATCACCAGCTCAATGCCTTCGCTGCCAGCTTCACGCACGTATTCGATGTGTGGCACCTTGGCCAGTTCGGCAGGCTCTGCCACCAGGCGATCGAGGAAGCGGTTGTCCCATTCCTTGTTGATCAGACCGGCGCGCGGACCCTGCAGCTGGTGGCTCATGCCACCTGTGCCCCAGATCTGCACCTTGATGGGCTTGTCGTAGCTCTCGATGGCCTTGCGAATGGCCTGGCCCAGCGCAAAGCAGCGCTGGCCCGAGGGCACAGGGTACTGCACCACGTTGACGTGGAAGGGAATCACCTTGCAGGGCCAGTTTTCGGGCTGACCGAACATCAGCGACAGAGGCACCGTGAGGCCGTGGTCCACCTTCAGGTCGTTGACGATGGTCAGGTCAAAGTCCTGCTGGATGACGGACTGCGCAATGTGCGAAGCCAGCTCTGGGTCGCCCTGCACCTTGGGCACGGGGCGAGCGCCGTAGCCTTCGTCGGCAGGCTCGAACTCGGCGGCCGTACCAATCGCAAACGTGGGGATCACACCCAGGTCGAACGAGGTGGCATGGTCGTTGTAGACGAGGAAGATCACGTCGGGCGTGTTTTCCTTCATCCACTCCTTGGAAGGCTGGTAGCCGTCAAACAGCGGTTTCCAGTAAGGCTCCTCGGTCTTGCCCTGGTCTACGGCCACGCCAATGGCGGGCACGTGCGAGGTGTAGACCGATGCGGTGATGGTGGCGCGGCCTTCTGGCTGCGCGCCTTCAGCCTGCTCGATGGCCTCGGCCAGCGCATGCTGGGCCTGTGCTTCCTGCCACTCCTCCCAGGCCTTGGACATGGCCATGGGACCCTGGGCATCGCCGTCTTCACCCACATAGCGGTTGCCGTCCGCCTTGCGGCCACCACCCAGCATCATGGCGCGGTACTGCTCCTCGCTCATGCCGGTCATGGAGCCTGCCATCTGCTGGAAGCTCAGGCCGTCGGTCGCGCCCAGCTTGGACAGGAAGTAGATGTTGCCGCCGGTGCGCATCATCCAGTTCAGGTCACGTGCCTTGACGGCGGCCTTTTGCTCATCCGTCATGGGCCATTCGGCCAGGTAGGCGTCTTCGTCGGCCTTGAAGCGCGTGCGGTTTTCCGCCTTCATCAGGCTCATGCAGAACTGGTTGAGCCAGTAGCCCTTGCGGCTTTGGTCGGCATCGAAAATGGTCGTGCCTGGGACGTCCAGATAAGGTTTGTCCAGTGCCATGCTTGTCTCTCCTGTGTAGCGACGACTTAAGCCTCTTCAGGCCAGTACAGACGCATGGGGTTGTCCACCAGCAGCTTGCGCTGCAGCTCGGCGGTCGGCGCAATGTGGGGGATGAAGTCCACCAGCAGACCGTCGTCGGGCATGTGGTCCTTGAGGTTGGGGTGTGGCCAGTCGGTGCCCCACAGCACGCGGTCGGGAAACTCTTCCACCACGCGGCGCGCAAAAGGCACGACGTCCTGGTAGGCGTTCTGTTCGCCATTGAGGGCCTTGGGGCCGGTGACGGACAGGCGCTCGGGGCAGGACACCTTGCTCCACACGTTCTTGTGCTCGCGCATGAACTTCAGGAACAGGGCGAACTCCTCGCTGTCCACGCCCTTGCTCACGTCGGGGCGGCCCATGTGGTCCACCACCACCGTGGTGGGCAGTGCGGTGAAGAAGTCCCACAGCTCGGGCAGGTCCACGGCTTCAAAGTAGATCACCACGTGCCAGCCCAGCTTGGCAATGCGGCCGGCGATTTCCATCAGCTCGTCCTTGGGCGTGAAGTCCACCAGACGCTTGACGAAGTTAAAGCGCACGCCGCGCACGCCAGCTGCGTGCAGTGCCTGCAGTTCTTCATCGGTCACGCTGCGCTTGACGGTGGCCACGCCACGCGCCTTGCCGCCGGAGGCCAGGCAGGCATCGACCATGGCGCGATTGTCCGCACCATGGCAGGTGGCCTGCACGATCACGTTGCGGGCAAAGCCCAGGTGGTCGCGCAGGGCAAACAGCTGCTCCTTGCTGGCATCGCAGGGGGTGTACTTGCGCTCAGGCGCATAGGGGAATTGCTCGCCGGGGCCAAACACGTGGCAGTGCGCATCCACTGCGCCTGCGGGCAGCTGGAACTTGGGCTTGGAAGGCCCGGTATACCAGTCCAGCCAGCCATTGGTTTTGGTGAAGTCGCCTGTGGTGGGTTTGCTCATGGTGCTCGCCTTCCTTCACTTAGTCGATGTAGCGCAGGCCGGCCTTTTCCAGGGGCTCGCGCATCTTGTACATGTCCAGACCCAGCACGCCGGAGGCCAGCTTGGCGCGCTTTTCGCCTTCAAAGCTCTCGCGCTTCTGGGCTGCTTCCAGCACCTGGGCCGCACGGGCTGCGGGCACGCAGACCACGCCGTCATCATCAGCCACGATCACGTCACCGGGCGTGACGATCTGGCCCGCGCACACCACGGGGATGTTCACCGAGCCCAGCGTCGCCTTGATGCAGCCCTTGGCCGAGATGGCCTTGCTCCACACGGGGAAGTTCATTTCCTGCAGCGTCTTCACATCGCGCACACCGGCGTCGATGATCAGGGCGCGTGCGCCGCGGGACTGGAAGCTGGTCGCCAGCAGGTCGCCAAAGTAGCCGTCGGTGCACTCGGCGGTGATGGCTGCCACCACGATGTCGCCGGGCTGAATCTGCTCGGCCACCACGTGCATCATCCAGTTGTCACCGGGGTGCAGCAGCACGGTCACGGCCGTGCCGGAGACCTGGCAGCCGGAATAGATGGGGCGCATATAGGGCTTGAGCAGGCCTACGCGGCCCATGGCTTCGTGCACGGTGGCCGAGCCCAGAGCGCCCAGCGCATCGGCGGCTGCGCGGTCTGCGCGCTGAATATTGCGATACACCACACCAAGTTCGTACATGGCTTTTTCCTTTTCCTGAAAAGATAGCTGTTAGCGCTTGCAAACACTTGGTTTCAAATACTTTTCTATTTGAAAGCCTTGCATGACAAGCGCAAGGCGCTCTGTTTTTTACTTACCCTGGGCCTTCAATGCGGCATCCAGACGGGTGAACACGCGGCGTGCATTGCCTTCGTAGACCATGTGCTTTTCTTCAGCCGTCAGGTTCTGCGTGGCTTCGATGTAGCGCTTGGTGTCGTCGTAGTAGTGACCGGTGCGGGGGTCGATGCCGCGCACCGCGCCAATCATTTCGCTGGCAAACAGGATGTTCTTGACGGGGATGACTTCGGTCAGCAGGTTGATGCCAGGCTGGTGGTAGACGCAGGTGTCGAAGTAGATGTTGTTGAGCAGGTGCTCTTCCAGCAAAGGCTTTTTCATCTCCTGCGCCAGACCGCGGTAGCGGCCCCAGTGGTAGGGTGCTGCGCCGCCGCCATGGGGAATCAGGAACTTCAGGGTCGGGAAGTCCTTGAACAGATCGCCCTGGATCAGCTGCATCACGGCCGTGGTGTCGGCATTGATGTAGTGCGCGCCCGTGGTGTGGAAGCACGCGTTGCAGCTGGTGGAGACGTGGATCATCGCGGGGATGTCGTACTCCACCATCTTTTCATAGATGGGGTACCAGCTGCGGTCGGTCAGCGGAGGCGAAGTCCAGTGGCCGCCCGATGGATCAGGGTTCAGGTTGAGGCCCACGTTGCCGTACTGCTCCACGCACTTGACCAGCTCAGGAATGCAGGTCTTGGGGTCCACGCCAGGCGACTGGGGCAGCATGGCGGCGGGGATGAAGTGGTCTGGGAACAGCTGGCTGACGCGGTAGCACAGCTCGTTACAGATGGCGGCCCAGGTGCTGGAAGTCTGGAAGTCACCAATGTGGTGGGCCATGAACGACGCACGGGGACTGAAGATGGTCAGGTCCGAGCCACGCTCCTTCATCAGGCGCAGCTGGTTGGTTTCGATGCTCTCACGGATCTCGTCGTCGCTGATCTTCAGCTCCGACACCTTGGGTGCCACGCTGGGGTCCTTGAGACCGGCGATCTGGCGATCGCGCCAGGCACCCAGTGCTGCAGGCGCCGTGGTGTAGTGGCCGTGTACGTCAATAATCATGGCAAGTTCTCCTTGTGAGAAAGTTTTCAATGCGAAAGTCCTGCTGCCTCTGGGTGAGCCTGTGGCTCAGTCCTTGGGGCTGCCCCAGTGTTTGATCAGCAGTGCAACCATGGCCACCACACCTGCCATGGCGACCACCGTAAAAATCTCGCTGAAGCTCAGTTCACGTGCGGCCAGCTCCGCCACCAGGAACGAGCCTGCAATACCGCCAAAGCGGCCAATACCCAGCATCCAGGCCACGCCTGTCGCACGGCCGCTGGTGGGGTAGAAACCTGCTGCCAGCGCGGGCATGGAGGACTGGGCCGTGTTCATGATGGTGCCGGCAATGAACACCACAGCCACCAGCCCACCCAGATTGCCGGCCGACTGGCCAATCCACCAGATGCTCACGGCCGTCAGCGCATAGCCACCGGCGATCACGGCCGTGGCGTTGAAGCGGTCCATCAGCCAGCCGCAGAAAATCGCACCCACGCCGCCCAGCGGGAAGAGCGCTGCCACCAGCGTGGCGGTCTTGGGGTCCAGACCGCCTTCCTTGAACAGCACGGGCATCCAGTTCATCAGCGCGTAGAAAATGACCAGGCCCATGAAGTAGGCAATCCACAGCATCACCGAGCCCAGCGCATAGCGCTTGGACAGCACCACGGCCAGACCGCTCTGGCCTTGCTCGACCTGCTTGTGCTCGGTCATCACAAAGCGCTGCACACCCTGCAGTGACTTGCCGGTGATGTTTTGCATCACGCTGCGAATGCGCTGCACGTCATAGCCCTTGGCCAGCATGTAGCGCACGGACTCCGGCAGCAGCAGTACCAGCAGCACCAGCAGCACCAAAGGTGCGATGCCGCCCAGAATCAACACACTGCGCCAGCCAAAATTCGGAATCATCCAGGCCGCCAGAAAGCCGCCAAATGCCGAACCCAGCGGAAAGCCACAGAACATGGCATTGGTCAGCATGGAGCGGCGGGCATCGGGGCAGTATTCGCTCATCAAGGTCACAGCATTGGGCATGGCAGCGCCCAGACCCACACCTGTCACAAAGCGGCAGATGGTCAGCTCTTCAATGCTGTGCGACCAGCCAGACACCAGACAGGCCACGCCCATGACCAGCACGGAGCTGATCAGCACCGCCTTGCGGCCAAAGCGGTCAGCCAGCGGCCCGGAAGCCACGGCACCCGCTGCCAGACCAAACAGCGCCGCGCTGAGCACTGGCGCCAGCGCAGGCTTGGAGATGCCCCATTCATTGATCAGCGAGGGTGCGATATAGCCAATGGCTGCCGTGTCAAAGCCGTCGAGCAGCACAATGGTGAAGCACAGGGCAAAAATGACCCATTGAAAACGTGAGAACGGATGCTCGTTGAGCATGGTCTGCACGTTGACTGCATCGTTACGGTCAGCAGCGTCCGTTTGGGGGGATTGGGTCATCTCTGTCTCTCAATTTCTTCTAGCGCGCACACCAGCCACGGCGCGAGTGGCATACATGCCCGTGTGCCGCAGCGCACGGGCATGGTCGGAATCAGCCCCCGACCGCAGCCATGCCCTGGCGCTGCTTGGCCTCGGTCGCCGCAGGCGACGCCATGAAGGCCAGCAGACGCTGCACAGCTTCTGCGTGGGGAGTAGATGCAACCACAGCACCGGAGAACACCGTATCAATGGCCACGGCCTGCGGCAGCGTGCCCACGATCTGAATGCCCGGTACATGAATCAGTTCCGACAACTGCTGAAAGCCCAGCGCCACAGCGCCACGGGCGACGAGCGAACCTACAGGAACCCCGGGGCGGGCCTGCACCATGCGCGACTGCACCTGGGCAGCAATGCCCCAACGTTCTAGCAGCTGCAGCAAAGCCAGACCGCTGGGACCGGTCGAATAACCAATGGCGGGAGCGTTCATGACGGCCTGGCGCAGGGCCTCTTCGGTGCTGATGTCCGGTGCCTTGGCACTCGCTGGCACGGCCACTGCGGTGCTCGAGAGCATCAGATCCACCTGGCTGCCAGCCAGCACATGACCTGCGTTTTCCAGATTCTGGATGGCGTTCGCAGCCAGGAACACCACATCAAAAGCTTCCCCATTGCGCACGCGCTGTGCTGCATCCACGCCACCTACAGACTCGATGTCGACAGGCTCTCCGCCTTGTGCCTGCCAAGCCTGCACCAGATCCGCCAGCACCTGACGGGTGGCCATGGATGAAATACCTCGTAATACAGCGCTCACTGGGGTCGTCTCCTCTGTTCTCATCAGCGCAGGCATTGAGCACTGCGCTCTTATCTTTGATATCTCTTGTACCCATTGTGGGGGCAAGCCTCCCCCGGGGCTAGGGGAAGGTCGCGCTATCAGCTATGCCGCTGCAGCATAGCTGAATCCATGCCTTACAGCAGTGGCAGACCCACGTAGTTTTCGGCCAGCGAGGTCGAACCCGCCGTGGAACGCACGATGTAGCCCAGTTCCGCTTCCTGCACCTTGACATCAAAGTCATTCATGTCGGGGAACTTGTGCATCAGCGAAGTCATCCACCACGAGAAGCGCTCGGCATTCCAGATGCGGCGCAGGCAGCGCTCGGAATAAGCATCAATGCCTTCGCTGCTGCCACTCTGGTAGTACTGCTTCAGACCGGTATACAGATAGCCCACGTCGGATGCCGCCAGGTTCAGCCCCTTGGCACCGGTAGGAGGCACGATGTGTGCCGCGTCGCCCGCCAGGAACATGCGGCCAAAGCGCATGGGCTCGGTCACAAAGCTGCGCAGCGGCGCAATGCTCTTTTCCAGCGAAGGGCCGGTCACCAGACGCTCACGGGCTTCGGGGTCCAGACGCAGCTTCAGCTCTTCCCAGAAACGCTCGTCGCTCCAGTCTTCGACCTTCTCGGTCAGCGGCACCTGCAGGTAGTAGCGGCTGCGGGTCTTGCTGCGCTGGCTGCACAGGGCAAAGCCACGCTCGGTGTGGGCATAGATCAGCTCTTCGCTCACAGGTGGGGTGTCGGACAGCAGGCCCAGCCAGCCGAAGGGGTAGACCTTTTCAAAGGTCTTGATCTTGTCCTTGGGTGCGCTGGCGCGGCAGATGCCATGGAAGCCGTCGCAACCGGCAATGAAGTCACACTCGATGGTGTGCTGCACGCCACCTTTTTCATAGGTCACGCGAGGTGCGTCGGTTTCGAAGTCATGGGGCTGGACGTTCTGCGCTTCGTACACCGTGGTCAGACCTGCCTTGGCACGCACGTCCATCAGGTCGCGCGTCACTTCGGTCTGGCCATACACCATCACGCGCTTGCCGCCCGTCAGCTCATGCAGGTTGATGCGGTGGCGCTTGCCACCAAACAGCAGCTCAATGCCGTCATGGGGCAGACCTTCGGCATGCATGCGCTCGGCAGCACCGGCTTCTTCCAGCAGGTCTACGCTGACCTGCTCCAGCACGCCTGCACGGATACGCCCCAGCACGTAGTCACCGCTGCGCTGCTCCAGGATGATGTTGTCGATGCCAGCCTTGTGCAGCAACTGGCCCAGCAGCAGACCGGCAGGGCCTGCACCCACGATGACGACAGAGGTACGCATCTCAATCTCCTTGAATGTGTTCATT
Source organism: Pseudomonadota bacterium (assembly GCA_023418355.1). Taxonomy (GTDB): domain Bacteria; phylum Pseudomonadota; class Gammaproteobacteria; order Burkholderiales; family Burkholderiaceae_C; genus Comamonas. The sequence continues at coordinate 8,615 of JAEZZU010000183.1, forward strand.
TACAACAGCATCAAGCCTAGTTTTGATACGTATCAACCCAAATAGGCAATCCTGCAAGCTTGCGCGATGATCGCGCATGTTGTGCGATGTTCGCACAGAACCTGAAAAACATGCCCCCTATCGCCCACGCTGATTTCATCGCTGGTCTGGCCAAAGGCCTGGCCGTGCTGGAGAGTTTTGATACCGAGCGCCAGCGCCTCAATGCCACTCTGGCTGCACAGCGCGCGGGCCTTACGCGAGCTGCCGCACGCCGCCATCTGCTGACACTGGCGCATCTGGGCTATCTGGAAACGGATGGCCAGTATTTCTGGCTGGCGCCCAAGGTGCTGCGCCTGTCCGGCAGCTACCTGGCATCCGCCCGGCTGCCGCGCACCATGCAGCCCACGCTGCAGCGCCTGAGTCAGCTCACCGGCCTGTCGTGCTCGACCGCGGTGCTGGATGGGCATGAGATGGTGATCGTGGCGCGCAGCAGTGCCCCGCAACAGACCGTTTCGCGCCTGGCCTACGGCCTGCATCTGGGCAGCCGCCTGCCGGTGCATGCCACCTCTACCGGGCGTGTCATGCTGGCCAATATGGAAGATGCCGAGCTGCACCAGTGGCTGGCACAGGCCTCACTGCCACGGCTGACTGCCTACACCGTGACATCGGCGCAGCAGCTGATGTCGCTGCTGTACATGGTGCGCCAGCAGGACTATGCCTATGCCCGTGAAGAGCATGAGATTGGCGTGCATGCGCTGGCCGTGCCCCTGCGTGATCTGCACGGCCGCACCGTGGCAGCCCTCAATGCCGTAGGCAGCCCCAGCGGCCATACACAGGACTATCTGGAGCGCGAAGTGCTGCCGTTGCTGCAGGATGCCGCCCGCGAGCTACGCACCATGCTGTGAGATGCGCTCCTTGCTTTGCGCCACCGCCTGCAGGCACAGGCGGCGCAGCACTTCGGCCGTGCGCCGCATCAGCGGCGTGGCCTGGCGCTTGGCAGACTGCACCAGACACAGCGTGCTCATGATGTGAGGTTCCACAATGGGCACGATGGCCAGCTGCTCATCCATGGCGTCCTGACTCAGTGCACTGGGCGTGAGCGTGGCAAAGCCATAGCCGCTGCGCACCAGATCCAGAATGGCGGGCACGCTGGACACCTCCCAGACCACATTGAGCTTGACCTGCGACAGCGTGGCCTGCGCTTCCATGAGCTTGCGGAAGATCTGCCCGCGCTGCGGCATGATCAGGGGGTATTGCGACAGCTGCGCAAACGGCACCTGCTGCAGATCACGCAGCTGCTGCACCGGCCCGACCAGACACAGCGGCTCCTGCTCCACCGGCATGACTTCAATATGCGGCTGCGGCTCGGGCGTATAGACCAGCCCCAGATCCATGCGGCCCGTGGTCAGCCACTCGGCAATATTCACGGAAAAGCCCTCGCTCACGGCCAGCTTGGCCTTGGGCATCTCCCTGTCAAACGTATCAATCAAAGACAGCGTCAAGCGCCGCGCCAGGCTGGGAGGCAGGCCCACCACAATGCGCCCCACGGGCTCGTCACGGTGGCTGCTCAGATCTTCCTTGGCCAGGGTTACGCGCTGCATGATGGCGTGGCCATGCTCCAGCAGCCTGCGGCCTGCATCGGTCAGGGTGACGCCACGGCCTGTGCGGATCAGCAGGGTTTCACGCAACTCAGTCTCCAGCGCCCGCACCTGCCGGCTCAAGGCAGGCTGCGCAATATCCAAAAGCATGGCTGCCTTGCTGAAACTGCCGGTTTCGGCCACGCATACAAAGGTTTCAATCTGCTGGAGGTTCATGGGTTAAGGGTTGTCACCTATCTGATATGCAAATACGGCATAGCTGCTAGCCATCCGGGCCCTTAGACAGCCGCAAGCGCGTTGACACAATCTATGCTTGGAACCAGTCTAATTGAGACTCGACACTGCACAGCACAACACTACAAGGAGACCAGCTATGCAACCATCGAACAAGATGAATCGCCGCCATGCCAGCTTTGCACTGGGCGCACTCGCTCTGGCCAGCATGACAGGTCTGCGCGCGCAGACCGTGGCCAGCAACTGGCCTGCCAAGCCAGTGCGCATCATCAACCCCTTCCCTGTGGGCGGCGGTCCTGATGGCACTTCACGCATCCTGTCGGACAAACTGGGCCGCCTGTGGAAGCAATCGGTGGTCGTGGAAAACCGTCCCGGGGGGAACGGCTTCATCGCCATCAACGAATTCAAGCGCGGCGCGACCGATGGCACCGACATCATCCAGCTGGACAATGTGCACATCGCGGCCTACCCCGCGCTGTTCAAGAAGCTGCCCTACGACGTGGAGAAGGACTTCAAGGTCGTGCTGCCGCTGTTCCGCACCTACTTCTTTGTCTGCGTGCCCAACAACAGTCCCTACAAGACCATGGCGGACCTGATTGCCGATGCCAAGGCACGCCCCGGAGAGCTGAACTACGGCTCCTGGTCTGTGGGCAACCCCGTGCACCTGGGCTCGGCACTGCTGGAGTCGCTGACCGACACCAAGATGGAGCACGTAATCTTCAAGGAAACCAGCCAGCTCTACCAGAGCGTGGCCAATGGCGATCTGGCCTTTGCCCTGGGCTCCTCCGGCACGGCAGGCCCGCTGGCACGTTCGGGCAAGCTGCGCTTTCTGGCTGTGATGGCACCCGAGCGCCTCAAGGGCTTTGAAGATGTGCCCACGATTGCGGAGTCCGGCGGCCCTGCGGATGCCATCGTGACCGGCTGGAATGCACTGGCCGTCTCGCCCAAGACACCGGATGACGTGGTCGCCAAGATTCGCCAGGACGTGACCCAAGTACTGCGCGAGCCGGATGTCGATCCCAAGTACCAGACCTTTGGCTATGTGGGCTACTTCCCGACAGAAGCCGAGTTCCAGCAGTTCATGCAGGAAGAGACCCAGCGCTTTGGCGATGTGATTCGCCGCGCCAATATCTCGCTGTAAAGCACTGCCTCTTGGTAAAAAAGCTGCCGGTGGTGGACGGCAGCTTTTTTTACGCCTGAGCCTTGCGCTTCAGCGGCAAGGCACGCATGGGCCTGCCGTAAATACGCACAATGCGCTCCTGCAAGGGGGGATGGGCGTCCAGCCAGTGTTCCAGCCTGCTGCTCTCTGGTGTTTCAGCCAGCAGCATGTGCTGCACCAGCGGATGGTCCAGCCCCGTGTGGCTGCGCCGGTCGGCACGCCAGCCGCCGGCATGGCGTTCAGCCTCCATCCGTTGCGTGAGCACCTTGCGCAGTACACCACCCAGCGCATCGCGGCTGCGCGTCCACTGGACCGCACGTGCATCGGCCAGGTATTCGCGCTGGCGAGATACGGCTGCCTTCAGCAAGCGCCCACTCAAAAATCCGACAAAGCCAGCAGCCATCACCGCATTGCCAAACCACCAGGCCAGTGCGCCACGCTCACGCAGGTTTTCACCAAAGTGGTAGACCAGCTCCAAGCCGCTGACCATGCCTGCCAGGCGCATGTTCAGCACCGTGTCGCCCTCCTTGAGGTGGGAAAGTTCATGCGCCACCAGACCCTGCATTTCGTCCCGGGTCAAATAGTCCAGCGCGCCCTGGGTCACGGCAATGACGGCATCGTCCTGTGTCCAGCCAGCGGCAAATGCATTGATGGCATCGGCACGCGCCAGCAGCACCACCTGCGGAGTGCGCATCTGTGCGGCAATACACATTTCCTGGACGATGTTGCACAGCTGCTGCTCAGCCAGCGCACTGCCAGCTCGCGCTTCTCGCGCACCAATGCGCTCGGCAAGCTTGCGCCCCCCTTCGCTGAGTTGCTCATAGGTGAGCCACCAGCCACCCAGAATCAGCAGCAGGGTCACGCCTACATTGGTCGCTACAAAGCCTCGTGGATATTCCAGTCCCAGTGGTGAAAACAGCAGCCACCACGCCAGCGTCAGCCCGCCATGCACGGCCAGCAGGCTGGCCAGCACGCACAGTGCAAACAGCAGCACCAGCCAGCGTGTGGTGCGCCGTGCATCGCTTTGCCAGTCCCAGAATGACATAGGCCAGCTGCTGCTTAAAAGCGCACGCGGGGTGCCTGACGTTCTTCCTCGCTCACGGTGGACTGCAACATGTCCATGTGCGCAAAGCCCAGCAGGCGTGCCCAGATCAGATCCGGGAACTGGCTGGCCTTGTCGTTGAATGCCATGACCTCATCGTTATAGGCCTGACGGGCAAAGCCGATGCGGTTTTCAGTGCTGGCCATTTCTTCGCTCAGGCGCTGCATCTGTGCATCGGCCTTGAGTTCGGGATAGGCCTCTGCCACCACCATCAGACGCCCCAGACTGCTTCCCAGAGCCTGCTCGGCGACGGCCAGTGCACCCAGTGCCTGGGATTGCCCAGTGTGGCCTCGCACTGCTTCGCTGGCCTGCACGGCCTGACTGCGCGCCCTGGCCACAGCTTCCAGCGTGCTGGCTTCGTGCTGCATGTAGCCACGCGCCACTTCCACAAGGTTGGGGATCAGGTCATGGCGGCGCGTGAGCTGCACATCGATCTGTGACCACGCGTTTTCCACGCGGTTGCGCAGCAGACGCAGGCGGTTGTAGACCGCCGCCCCCCACAGTGCCAGTACGACCAAGAATGCCAGCACCACAAACGATGTAGCTCCCATCATCAAGCCCTCCCCTTCGTTATTCGACATGTGCAGGGCATCTTATCGGGCAGGTGGGCAATCCCCAAACCTGGAGCTCGTGCGTTGCTTACACGCCGCGGTTGCGCATCCAGTCAGCGGTCTGCATGAAGCTGTGGTGCAGACGGGTACGCAGTGCCTCAGGCACATCGGTTTCCAGCATGGCCTGATCCATGCACGCCACCCACTGGTCACGCTCCTGAATGCCGATCGAAAACGGCATCTGGCGCATCCGCAGGCGCGGGTGACCAAAGCGCTCGACGTAATAGTCCGGACCACCCAGCCAGCCGCACAGAAACCAGAACAGCTTCTGGCGCGCATCCTCCAGGGTGGAGCCATGGGCAGCACGCAGCTCCTTGTAGCCAGGCTCCAGATCCATCAGGTCATAAAAACGGTCCACCAGACGGCGCACGGGCTCCTCGCCGCCAATCCATTCAAAGGGCGTATCAAACGGTGGTTTTTCTTCAATCTGCATGACACACAAGACTCAAAAACAAGCAGCCTGCCGAAATAGCAGGCTGTCCATCGCAAGTGTGCCAGTTGCGCCCAGCGGTTGCCAGGCCAAGGTCATGCCAGGCGGCGCTTCTGGGCTTCGTGCTGGGTCTGGCAGTCAATGCAGCGCTTGGCCGTCGGAAAGGCCTGCAGACGTGCCAGCGCAATGCCTTTGCCACAGTCCATGCATTCGCCATATTCGCCTTCCGCCACACGCTTGAGCGCGGCGCGCACATCCTGCAGCTCCTGCTGGTCGCGCAGCAGTTCGGCATGGCGCACTTCCAGGTCAGAGTTGGCACGACTCTGGTTGGCATCAGGCTCGGGGGCGAAGTCTTCCGCATCCTGTGCATGCTGCTCTTTTTCTGCCCTGGCAGACTGAATTTCCTGCAGCAATTGCTGTTCACGCTGCAGCAGGCTGTCCTGTAAGGCCTTGGTCTGGGTGGGGGTCAATGTGCTCATGAATTGAGCATGCGCCAGAAATACCGCTTGCACAATGGGAGCAGCACGAGGAAAGCCCGTGGTTTGCGTCAACGCAAAACAAAAGAAGAGCAGCTTGCGCTAGTCCAGCAAGCCTCAGAGCCCTAAAAGACTCATGGTCGCCCGGTCACTGCCGGAGGTCTGGCAACCCAGTCTGGCTGTGAAGGTGATGTATCTGCCTGCGAACTGGCCCAGTCTTCCATCCACGCATCCAGATCATCCCGCGCAGGCGCGGAGCGTGATGGAGGCAGGGGCGGCGTGGACTCTTCAATCTCTGCTTCTGGACGCACTGGTGCTGCCTTGGGCACCACGGGCTTCGGCGCCGCCGCAGGTGCTGCCGATGGCACCGTTTTGGCAGGTGGCTCAGCGGGTGCAGACGACCCTAGCCAACTGTCCCAACGCTGGCGCAGTGCCGTCCACCAGTGGTTCGATGCCGGCTCGGTAAAGCGTGCATGACGATCCATGTCTTTGCGACGCAGCACCTGGGCCGTGAACTCCCCCACCATGGGCAGGGCACTGCGCGCCCCTTGGCCCCAGTAGTCGCTGCGCAGGTTGATGCGGGCATCGTTAAACCCTGCCCAGGCACCAGCCACCAGATGCGGATGCATCAGGATAAACCAGCCATCGGCATTGTTTTGCGTGGTGCCCGTCTTGCCTGCCACATCGTCCTTGATGCCATAGCGCTGGCGAATGGCACGGCCCGTTCCCTTGTTGACCACCCCGCGCATCATGTCGATCAGTACGTAACTGTCTTCAGGCGACATCACCGCTTCAACGTCAGAGGGTGCAAACTCTGCCAGCACCCGGCCTTGGCGGTCTTCAATGCGCGTCACGAGCAAAGGGGCTCGGTAGTTTCCAGCACGCACCAGACTGCCATAGGCATTGGTCATTTCCAGCAGGCTCACCGGGCTGGCACCCAGCGCCAGAGCCGGTACAGGTTCCAGCGGACTGCTGCGCACGCCCAGGTCCCGTGCCAGGCGGGCTACCTGCCTGGGGCCAACTTCCTGCATCAGCCGTGCGGTAATGGTGTTCTTGGAATAGGCCAGCGCATCACGCAAGGGCATGGCCCGACCGGTCGGTGCGCCTGCATCGCTTGGCCGCCAGACTTCGCCACCGGGCAATGGAATGGCAACGGCTTCGTCCACACGCGTGTCGTCGGGGGACATGCCATCTTCCAGCGCAGCGCCATACACAAAAGGCTTGAAGGTCGATCCCGGCTGGCGGCGCGCCTGCTGTACATGGTCAAAGGCATCGGTCGCATAGTCGCGGCTGCCCACCCAGGCGCGGATGGCCGCCGTTTCGGGGTCCATGGCCACAAAGCCGGCTTCAATTCGCAGCTTGTCCTTGCGCAGCTGCTGCATAAAGGTCTGATCTTTGAGCAGCGTCTGCTGCGCTTCCTCGGCGCTCACGCCTTTTTCTCGCAGAGCAGCAAAGGCATTGCTTTCACGCACCATGGTTTGCACCAGCGGGTTGTCGACCGTCCAGCCTCCGCGCTTGCTCCAGTTGGTATGGGCCACGTGCTGCAGGGTCTGGGCCTGCCTGCGCACGGCCTTCAGCGCAGCATCCTGCATGCGGCTGTCCAGCGTGGTGTGCACCACCAGCCCATCGCTGTAGATGTTGTAGCCCTCGCTGTCTGCCCAGTCGATCAGCCACTTGCGGACCTGCTGCGCAAAGTGCGGAGCAATGCCTGCAGGCACTTCCTGGCGTTCAAAGTTGAGCTTGAGCGGGCGCTGTTTCAACCTTTCAAATTCCGCAGAATTCAGCACCTCCCGCTTGACCATCTGCGCCAGCACCGTATTGCGCCGCTGTACGGCACGCTGGGGATTGCGCACAGGGTTGTAGTAGCTCGTACCTTTGAGCATGCCCACCAGCGTGGCTGCTTCCAGCACCGACAGTCTGGATGCAGGCTTGCTGAAATAGGTGCGCGCCGCCATCTCTATGCCCCAAGCGTTGTAGAGAAAGGGCACCGTGTTCAGATAGGTTTCGAGGATTTCGTCCTTGCTGTAGAGCGCCTCGATCTTGAAGGCCGTGATGGCTTCCTTGAGCTTGCGGTTCAGACTTTGCGAGCGGCCAATTTCTTCAGGGTAGAGATTGCGTGCCAGCTGCTGAGTCAGCGTGGAACCACCCTGCAAATCACCTTGCAGGCTGTAGAAGGCCGAGGACAAGGTACGCCGCCAGTCCATGCCAAAGTGCTCATAGAACCGGTGGTCTTCGGTGGCAATCAGCGCCTGTATGACGGCAGGCGCCACCTGATCCAGCGTGACCCATTCGCGGTTGCTGCGCTTGAACACGGCCAGCTCCTTGCCATCCGCCGTCAGTACCTGCGTAGGCTGCTCCAGCTTGGCCTTGCGGATATCGCTGATACTGGGTGTGAACGGAATCAGGACCAGCACATACAGCAGCCCCAGCACCGGCGGCACAGCCAGCCAGCGCCACCGCCAGGTGCGCATGCGTGCCCACAGCGCCGCCCAGCGAGCACGCGGCAGGCTGTTCAAGGCGGCATGGCGCCGGGCAAAAAGACGCTGTGCATAGTGGCGCACACGCTGCACCGCACCCAACGGTAGTTCAGACTCAGGTTCTTGCACGATCACTGGCAGTGCCACAGGCACTGCATGACACAGAATCGGTGGAGCATGCCGCAAAAAAAGCGCCCCGGCAGAACCGGGGCGCTTTGTCTAAGTTTTAAGCAGGGCTAACTTGTGCAGCCCCCACATGCCATTGCATCAGGTGTTCTTGCTGATGGTGATGGTGGGGAACTTTGCGGAGAAGTCCTTGGCCTTGTTGGCAATCTTCACAGCCACATCACGCGCCAGCTTCTTGTAGATCTGTGCAGCTTCGCTGTCAGGTGCAGCCATCACGGTGGGCTTGCCGCTGTCAGCCTGCTCACGGATCTGCATGGACAGAGGCAGCGAACCCAGGAAGTCAATGCCCCACTCTGCTGCCAGGTGCTTGCCACCGTCCTGACCAAAGATGTGCTCCACATGGCCGCAGTTGCTGCATACGTGCATGGCCATGTTTTCCACCAGACCCAGAATAGGCACGCCCACCTTCTCGAACATCTTGATGCCCTTGCGTGCGTCCAGCAGGGCAATGTCCTGGGGGGTGGTCACGACCACGGAGCCGGTCATGGGCACCTTCTGGCTCAGGGTCAGCTGGATGTCACCGGTTCCGGGAGGCAGGTCAATGACGAGGTAGTCCAGATCCTTCCAGTTGGTAGCACGCAGCATCTGCTCCAGCGCCTGGGTGGCCATGGGGCCACGCCAGATCATGGCTTCGTTGGGGTTGTTCAGCAGCAGGCCGATGGACATGATCTGCACGCCGTAGTTTTCCAGCGGCTCCATGGTCTTGCCATCAGAGCTCTCAGGCTTGCCATTCACGCCAAACATCATGGGCACGCTGGGGCCGTAGATGTCCGCATCCAGCACGCCCACACGCGCACCTTCGGCGGCCAGTGCCAGCGCCAGATTGGCGGTGGTCGTGGACTTGCCCACACCGCCCTTGCCAGAAGCCACCGCAATGATGTTCTTCACCCCGGGCACCAGCTGCACGCCGCGCTGCACAGCATGGGCCTGCACCTTGGTGTACACGTTGGCCGACACGTTTTCCACGCCGGGCAAGGTCTTGGCTGCAGCAATCAGTTGCTTGCGATAATCGGCAATCAGGCTTTTGGCGGGGTAGCCCAGCTCTACGTCAAACGCCACGTCACTGCCACTGATTTGCACATTGCGCACGGCGCGCGTGCTTACAAAATCCTTGCCTGTATGAGGATCGATCACAGTGGCCAGCGCGGCCAACAAGCCTTGTTCGGTAAGAGACATGTCGTTGTAGTACTTGTGGT
>JAEZZU010000136.1 GCA_023418355.1 Pseudomonadota bacterium
GAGAACCCACGCTCTGCGGCACCTGGGGCCGCGCAGCCGCCACGCTGTCTGCAGCCTCGCTCTCCGCCTTCGGCGAGTCGTCAGGCTCCGCTGCTGGCGGGCGCGCCTGCATTTCCAGCGCCTTGGCACAGCTGGCAGCCAGCAGCAGGATGGCGGAGGTGACATACATCCACATCAGCACCACCACCAGCGAGCCTGCGGCGCCATAGGCGGAGACCACCGCCGCCGTGGCCAGATACCAGGCCAGCGCCTGCTTGCTCAGCGTAAACAGCAGCGCGCCCACCACGGCCCCCACGGCCAGATAGCGCAGAGAGGGTTTCTGCCCGGAGCCAATGCGCATCAGCCCCATGAACAGCAGCGCAATCACGCACATGGACACGCCTTCATTGAGCAGCCAGACCAGCTCTCCCGGCGGCTCCATCTCCAGCCACTCCCCCGCCAGCTCCATAAACAGTCGCAGTGCCGTGGACAGCACCATGGTCACCAGCAGCAAAAAGCCCAGCACCAGCACATAGAGCAGGCCGCGCATGCGCAGCGTGGCCAGTGCCCACCATTTTTTGGGTTCCTGCGCGGATGCAGGCTGGCCAATCTGCCAGAGCTTGTTGAAGGCCTGCTGCAGCTCCGCAAACACGCCGGTTGCGCCCGAGAGCAGCAGCACAAAGGCCGCAATGGATGCCAGCCGTCCTTGCGACGGTGTCTGCGCACTGGCCAGTGCAGCCTCCACCACACTGGCACCGCGATCGCCCATGACGCTGCGCACCTGGGCAAGCAGGTTGTCTTCGACCACGCTGCGGTCCATCCACCAGCCCAGCAGACCCACGATCAGCAGCAGCAGCGGCGACAGGCTCAGCAGGCCATAAAAGGTCATGGCGGCGCTCATGCGCAAGCCATCGGCCTGCAGCCACAGCTGCACGGCTTGAATCAGGGGCCACACAGGGCGTAACAGGGCTTTGAAGGTGGCAGAGGGGGCTACTTGCATAGACCCCATTGTGGCGTGTCGTGCGCAGCCACGGCTGTCAGCCCCTGCCCCACGCGCGCTGCAAGAAAAGCAGCTGTGCGACAGCACCTGTCCCGCACATGCCCCAAGCCCCGCGCAATCGCTTCTACAATCCGCCGCCGTGCAGTGCGCGGTGCACCTGCACGAGTGCCATCCTGGCGGATTGTTTTGCAGAAAGTGGGCAGGCCCTTATGCCGTCCTCACCCCTGGGCACAGCGCCCGCTTCCATGTCTCCCGCGCGTGCTGCGCTCGCAGGCATTGGCCTGACGGTCGTGGCCTGCGCCATGTTTGCCCTGCTCGACAGCGGCACCAAATTCGCCGGACAGGCACTGCCCATGCTGCTGGTGGTCTGGCTGCGCTTCATGGCGCAGGCGCTGGTGACCACAGCACTTGTACTCCCGAAACATGGACTGGCAGCGCTGCGCACCGAGCACCCCAAATTCCAGGTCAGCCGGGCGCTGAGCGGCGTCATGACCACGGTGTTTGCCTTCTTCTGCATACAGACCATGCCACTGGCCAACTTCACGGCCATCTGGTCGGCCGGGCCACTGCTCATCGTCGTGGCATCTGCGCTGCTGTTTGGCGAAAAAGTCAGCGGAGCGCGCTGGGCGCTGCTGGTCACAGGCCTGGTGGCGGTCATCACCATCGTCCGTCCCGAAAGCGATGGCATGTCGCTGGGCTGGGCTGCCCTCGCCCCAGTGGGTGTGCTGCTGTGCGGCACCACCTACCAGCTGCTGGGCAGCCGCCTCTCGCGCCTGGACCCTCCCACCACCACGCAGCTGTACACCACCTGGCTGCCCGTGATGGCAACAGCGCCGGTGATTCCATGGATCTGGCAATCCATCACCGACTGGCAGCTGTGGGGGGTCATTGCCATGATGGGTATCTGCAGCGGCGTAGGCCACCTGCTCCTGCTGCAGGCTTACCGCTATGCCCTGCCCTCGGTGGTGTCACCGTTTCTCTACAGCCAGATTGGCTTTGCCATGCTGATGGGCTGGCTGTTCTTTGGCCAGGTGCCCGATGCCATCTCGCTGGCCGGCATGGCCGTGATCATGGCCTGCGGCCTGTGCAGTATCTGGATGAGTGTGCGCGGGCGGGGCTGATCAGAAAAACACCTGCCGCACAAAAGGTGCCGCCAGCACATTGACGGCGCCCGCAATCATCATCACCAGCGAAGCAACCACGGCCTGCACATCCCCGAACTGGCGGGCCTTGGCCACGCCTGTGCCGTGGGCGGCGCCGCCCAGAATCGCACCGGTGGCCAGCTTGCTGCGCACATGGGGCAGCACGCGCAGCAGCACTTCGCCCAGCAGCATGCCGGTAATGCCGGTCATGACCACAAACAGCGCTGCCAGATCGGTGGGGCCACCCAGCACACGCTCGGCCTCAATGGCAAACGGTGTGGTGATGGAGCGCACGGCCAGGCCTTTTTGCAGCGTTTCGTCCAGGCCAAAGGCATGGGCGAACCAGACCGTGGTGCTGATGGATACACAGCTGGCCACCAGCACGCCGGTGGTGATGGACAGCCAGTGCTTGCGCAGCATGGCGCGGTGTTCATACAGCGGCAGTGCAAAGGCCACGGTGGTGGGGCCCAGCAGCCAGGCCAGCCAGCGCGTCTGGGCGATGTACTGCGGATAGCTCACGTGCGTGAGCAGCAGCAGCGCAATCAGCACCAGCGGCGTTGCCAGGATAGGCATCAGCAACGGTGTGGGGTACTTGCGGTACAGGCGCTTGTTGATGGTGTAGCAGACCACGGTCGCCAGCAGCGACAGCACACCAATGGCTTCATTGCTCAGCATGGATTCAGGCTCCGCGCGAAGAACGGCGACGCGCCAGCAACAGCTCCAGGCGGTAGACGCGGTCTACGGCCCATGCCGTTGCCACCATCACACACAAGGTGCTGGAGATGATGACGGCCAGAATGCGCAGACCCTGGTGCTGAATCAGCTCAGGGTATTCGGTGACCACCAGCACGGCGGGCACAAAGAACAGCAGCATCTCGGCCAGCAGCCAGTTGGTGCCGCCCTTGAGCCATTGCACCTTGATCACCCCACTGAAGAGGCCCGCAGCCAGCAGGCCAAAGCCGATCAGGCCCGCAGGCATGCTCCAGCCAAAGTGCTGGCGCAGCACGTCCATGCTGAGCCAGATGCAGCTGAGCACCACCACCTGCAGTACCACTTTGAACAGGTGCTGGAGGCTGAGCAGGCTGCGCTGCAAGGAAAGGCTGGAGACGGACGCGATCAGGGATGACATGCTGCGAAGTCTAGGGTTTCTACTTAGATTCGTAAAATGAATAATTTCCATCCCAGGCATTCCCAAAAGGCATCCCCATGGATTTACGCGCCCTGCGCTACTTTGTTGAAGTCGTGCGCACCAACAGCTTTACGCGTGCGGCAGAGAACGCCCACGTCACCCAGCCCACCATCAGCAAGATGGTCAAGCAGCTCGAAGATGAGCTGGGCGGCCCCCTGCTGCTGCGCGAAGGGCGCGGCGTGCAGCTCACCGATGCCGGTCAAGTGGTCTATGAACGCGGCCTGGAGGTGCTGGCGCAGACACAGCTGCTCAAGCAGGAAGTGGCCGAGGTGGATGGCATTGCGCGCGGTGAACTCTCCGTGGGCATCATGCCCACCGCAGGCCACTACATGGCGCCGGTGATTGCCCTGTTCCAGCAGCGCTACCCGGGCGTGACGCTGAACGTGCAGGAATCCGGCGCACGCGCGCAGCGCCAGCTGGTGCTGGAAGGCAAGCTGGACATGGCGCTGGGCCTGATTGATGCGCCAGACCCGGAACTGCAGACCTACACCATCGCCCACCAGAAAACACGCGTGGCCATGGCGCGTCACCGCATCAAGAACGAGGCACGGCCCGTGCGCTGGAAAGAGCTGGAGGGTATGCCCTTTCTGCTCTACACCAGTGACTTCACCCTGCACGAAGCCGTGCTGCAGCAATGCGCAGCAGCTGGCTTTACGCCCCAGGTAAAGCTGCAAAGCCGCTACTGGGATTTCATCGGCGATCTGGTGGCCGCAGACATTGGCATTGCCGTGATGTTTGAGCACGTGATTGCCAAGTACGACACCAGCCGTGTAGCCAGCCGCCCGCTGGTGGGGCCATCCATGACCTGGGATGCCGTCCTGATGTGGCGCAGCGGCTACCGCTCCCGTGCTGCACAGGCGTGGCTGGACTGCGTGCAGCAGGTCTATCCCACACCACTGCCCAGCGGCAGCCCTGTGCCCTGCATAAAAAAATAGCTGCTCAGGCTTGATCTATCAGACCTCAAGCCAGATTTGACGCTAATTTCTGCCTGACCGTTGTGTATGCACCCTGCGGTCTGCACCGACACACATGGACGCGCTGGCGCATTAGGCTTGTGTCATTCGTTTTCACATTGCATGACAAGGAGAGCTTTATGTACACCGTTGCCGCTGTGTTGTGGATGCTGGGCATTCTGGGGCTGGCCTGGGGCGCATTGTCCAGCCAGGCCATTGCGCTGCCCCGGCTGGTCTTTCGCTATGGTTCTGGCTGCACCATGTTTGCGCTGGGCTGCGCGGTGTTTCTCTACGCCTATCTGCAGCGGCCCATGGTCTGAGGCCCTGGCTGTTCAGGCCGCGAAGCGGCCTTTTTTTATAAAAAAATAGCTGCCAGCGCTTACCAGATAAGCGCTGGCAGCCAATTTGGCTGATATTTTCCGCCGGCCTTATAGCGACTGTGCGAGCTTGCGCAAAAAGGTTTCGCAACGCTGCAACTGCGCAATTTCCACAAACTCATTGGCCTTGTGCGCCTCGGCAATCGCACCAGGCCCGCAGACCACGGTGGGAATGCCTGCGAGCTGGAACAGACCGGCTTCCGTGGCATAGGCCACCTTGCGTTTTTCACGGTCACCTGTGAGCGCCTGCACCAGCTGGCTGATGGCTTCGGTCTCTGCCGTATCAAACGATGGTGCACCGGCGCAGGACTGAAACTCGATGCGTGCCTCGGCAAACTCCTGGCGCATGCGCGGCAGCAGTTCCTGCTGCACATAGGCTTCCACCTGGGCCTGAATGCCATCGGGTTCGATGCCCGGCAGGTTGCGGAACTCGTAGGCAAATTCGCAGTACTCAGGGATGGTGTTCACCGCAATGCCACCGCTGATCTGGTTGGTGGTCATGGTGGTGTAGGGCACGTCGAAAAACTCGTCATACGGGCCGTTGGCCTTGAAACCATCAGCCAGATCGCGGATGCGGCAGATCAGGCGCGCTGCGTATTCAATCGCGTTGCTGCCGCGGGGGGTGAGCGAGGAATGTGCAGACTTGCCATGCACCTTGCAGCGCCACACATTGATGCCCTTGTGCGCCACCACGGGCTGCATGCTGGTGGGCTCGCCCACGATACAGCCGTCAAAGCGCTGGCCCTGCAGCTTGAGCTGCTCCAGCATGATGGGCGCGCCCAGACAACCCACTTCTTCATCGTACGACAGCGCAAAGTGCAGCGGCTTGGCACGCTCCATGGCCAGAAACTCCGGCACCAGCGCCAGACCGGCTGCAATAAAGCCTTTCATGTCACAGGTGCCACGGCCGTAGAGCTTGCCGTCGATCTCGGTCAGTGCGAATGGATCCGTGTTCCATGTCTGGCCATCCACGGGCACCACATCGGTGTGGCCGGACAGCACGATGCCGCCCTGCGTGCTGCCATCGCTGGCAGGCAAAGTGGCGAACAGGTTGGACTTGGAGCCGTCGGGCGACTTGATCAGCTGTGCCTGCACGCCCAGCGCTGCCAGCGCGTCGCGCACATGTTCAATCAGATGGAGGTTGGAGTTGCGGCTGGTGGTATCAAACGCCACCAAAGTTTGCAGCCATTCGCGGGTGGTAGGTGTGCTCATACGCTTGTCTTGCCAAAGACCCGGCGCACAGGGCCAGGTAATGGCAAGCAGTGTACGGCGCGCAGGCAGTCCTCCTCGCAGCAAAAGCTTTTTCAGTTTTGATAGCTGCCAGCGCTTTCCCCACAAGCCACGGGGAAAGTAGTGCTGCCTTAGGCTTGCACGGTCTGCAAAACACTTTTCAGTCGGGACTGATCACCATCCCCGCCGTCGTTGCGCATGCACTGCTCTGCAGCTCTGCCCACCCTCTGTACGCCATGACCTACAAAATCTGACAGCGTCCAGCAATTGGCATGGCAGGCTCTATGGTTAGCATGAGCTTCATTGTCACGCACCATTCACGTTCGCTTATGTATTCACCGTTTCGCTGTTCCCCGGCCTCCAGCCTTGGTCTGCTTGCTCTGACCGCCGTGCTCAGCCTTGCTGGCTGCCAGGCCCCACGCCCCACGGTGGATGCACCACCACCGCCCCGGATGACACAGGCCCCCGAGCAGGTTCCAGTGGGAGACACGCCAGAAAACATGCTGGACTGGGCTGGCACCTATCAGGCCGTACTGCCGGAGCGCGCCATCAGCGTGCAGCTGCGGGATGACCGCACAGCCATCGTCCGTGAACGCAGCCTGGACTCCGCAGGCGCGCCTGTGAACTTCACCTACCAGGGACCTTTTCGCTTTGAGCCCGCTGGCGGCAGCCTGATCACGCTGAGCAAGTCCCCCGAAACCCAGCCGGCTTACCGCTTTTTTGTAGGGGAAAACTGGATCGAGCTGCGTGACCGCGCCAGCGGTGCCCCTCTGCCACAGGCACAGCACTACCGCCTGAAAAAAACCAGCCTGCCCGCGCAGTAAAGCTGGCTGCAGCGCTCTGAAAAACACAGCGGCACAAGCCGCTGAAGCTGCCTGTCCATCGCTACACTTGGGCCTCTGCATTCACCCATTTTTACGAGTTACGCAGCCGCAGCCCTGCCTGCGCTGCCATCGTGTTTGCCGAGAGAAACAACACCATGCGATTGCCATATCTGGCAGCCCTTGCCTGTGCCTTTGCACTGTCCGCCTGCAGCGAAAAATCTTCACTGACCGATACCTTGATGTTCCCGCCCGGGATCGACATTCAGTACCGTGGTCAGCCAGCCAAGCTGTATGGCGATGCGCAATGTGCGCAGGGCCAGCTGTCCGGGCACACCTGCCTGATCTTTGCGCCCCACACGCCGTATGCCAACGGCGCCATCATCAGCGGCCAGCGCATCTACCAGGTCAAGCTCAAAGCCTTCCGCGACCCGCATGATGCCTCGCTGTATCGCGTGGAAGACGAGCATGGCACGCACATCCTGAGCACCACCGGTCAGCACAACGAGCACGGCATTCTGGACGTGCGCAGCGCGGAATACGTCGTCCCCCGTCAGTAAGCCAGGAGCAGGGCTGCAGCACCAGCAGAAAACACGACTTGGTGTTTTCTATATTTTTTGCCTCCAGCGCTTATGCGGCGGGCGCTGGCAGCTATCAAAACCAGAAAAGCGCACGTTGCATCTGCGCTAAGTCATTGCACGACTTGTTACAAACGCCCTATGCTGCCCCTCACAAAAACAGACCCGGAGGGAGAGCACCATGCTGGCTGTACACGCCACACTCAAGAAACGCCATCGCGCCACACGTGACAACATGCCGGAGGCGCTGAATCTGCGCATCCACCGCGCTCTGAGCTGGATTCAGCGCGCCGCCGTCTGCGAGCCAGATCCAGACGCACGCTTTATCTTTCTGTGGATTGCCTTCAACGCGGCCTACGCGCAGGAAATTCCCAGTGCCCAGCGCCTGTCCGAGCAATTCAGCTTCCAGCAGTTTCTGCACAAGCTCCACCAGCTCGACACCAGCAAGCAGCTCGACCATCTGGTGTGGGAAGAGTTCTCAGGCCCCATCCGCGTCCTGCTGGACAACCCCTATGTGTTTGAATCGTTCTGGGACTACCACCGCGGTCTGCTGACCGAAGCACAGTGGCAGGAACGCTTTGCCAACGGCAAGCAGCGCGCACTCATTCTGCTGG
>JAEZZU010000239.1 GCA_023418355.1 Pseudomonadota bacterium
GGTGCAGCTGCACCTCGGTCATCGCAGGCACACGCTGGGCGCAGACGGGCTGCGCCTGTGGGCAGCGTGGGTGGAAGCGACAGCCCGATGGCGGGTTGATGGGATTGGGTGGATCGCCCGCCAGCGGTGCTTTCTGGGTGCGGTTGTTGGGGTCCATCGAAGGCACAGAGGACAGCAGCGCCTTGGTGTAGGGGTGGGCCGGCTGCTGGAACAAGGCATCCGAGGGGCCAATCTCTGCCACCTGGCCCAGGTACATCACCATCACACGGTCGCTGATGTAGTGCACCACGCCCAGGTCGTGGCTGATGAAGACATACGTCAGGCCAAACTCGCGCTTGAGATCCGTCAGCAGGTTCAGCACCTGGGCTTCGACGGACTTGTCCAGCGCGGAAACCGCCTCATCCAGAATCACCATGCGGGGCTGCAGGGCCAGTGCGCGGGCGATGTTGATGCGCTGGCGCTGGCCACCCGAGAGTTCGTGCGGATAGCGCTCGGCAAAGCGCGCAGGGGCCAGTCCCACACGGTCCATCAGGTGGTGGGTGCGCTCAATGGCTTCCTTGCGCGAGACGCCATGCACCTGCGGGCCAAAGGCAATGGAATCCTCAATCGTCAGGCGCGGGTTCAGCGAGGCATAGCTGTCCTGGAACACCATCTGCACCTGGCGGCGGAATTCCTTGAGCGAAAGCTCGCGCCCGCCCACGGTGCGGCCGTCAAAAATCAGCTCGCCCTTGGTGGGGTCCATCAGGTGCATGAGCAGGCGGGCAGTGGTTGATTTGCCGCAGCCGGACTCGCCCACCACGCCCAGGGTTTCGCCCTTGAGCACTTCAAAGTCCACGCCATCGACGGCATGCACCGTGGCACCGTTTTTCAGCGGGAAGTGTTTGGTCAGGCCACGCACGATGAGCAGCGGCTGTGCGGGGCCGCCCACGTCTTGCACTGTTGGTGTGTTCATCGACATGACTTACCCCTTGTTGTCCATGGCCGAACGCAGACCGTCCGAGAGCAGGTTGAAGGAAATGGAGGTGATGAAAATCATCACGCCGGGCAGCGCCGCAATCCAGGGCTGGGTGTAGATGGCCGTGCGCAGAGTGTTGAGCATCAGGCCCCAGTCAGGCTCTGGTGGCTTGACGCCCAGGCCCAGGAAGGACAGACCGGAGGCCAGAATCATGGACACCGCGATCAGGCTGGTCGCATACACAAAGATGGGGCCGAGCACATTGCCCAGCACATGCACGCGCACGATGGTGAAGGCGCTGGCCCCGGTGGCACGGGCAGCTTCCACATAGTCGCGGTTGCGGGCCTGGGCCGTGACGCTTTCGGCCACACGGGCAATCTGCGGAATGAACACCATGGTCAGCGACACCAGTGCATTGAAGATGCCTGCGCCCAAAGCTCCCGACAGGGCAATGGCCAGCAGCACCGAGGGGAAGGCGTAGAACACGTCAATGGTGCGCATGATGACGGTGTTGGTGCGCCCACCGGCGTAGCCCGCCAGAATGCCGATGCCTGCGCCAATCACAAAGGCCACCAGCACGGGCACGATGCCCATGAACAGCGACAGACGGGCACCGACGATCAGGCGCGAGAGCATGTCTCGCCCCAGCTCGTCACTGCCCAATGGCAGACCTTCGGTGCCAATGGGCTTGAGGCGTTTCAGAATGGACGTGGCATAAGGGTCTGATGGTGCCAGCCAGGGGGCAAAAACAGCCATCAGAACAAGCAGGACCACCACGGTGGCTGCGCCCACGGCAACAGGGTCGCGCAAAAAGCGCTGCAGCACGGATGCCCAATAGCCCCGCGAGCGATGTTCGGGCAAGGGCTGCACCGCAGGTGCGGCAGCCGATTTCAGTGTGATGCTGGACATGAAGAATCTCCCGGTTAGTCAGCCAATCAGCGCGCAATGCGAGGGTCCAGCAGTGTCTGCACTACGTCGACCAGCAGATTGAGCAGCACGAAGAACACGGCCAGTACAAGAATCGTTCCCTGCAGCAGCGGCAAGTCACGCTGGAAGATGGCCTGGTTCAGCAAAAAGCCGGTGCCTGGCCAGGAGAACACGGTCTCGATCAGGATGGAGCCGCCCAGCAGATAGCCCAGCTGCAGGCCCATGACGGCCAGTGCCGTGGGGGCAGCGTTCTTGAGTACGTGGCAGAAGATGCCCCAGTTGGACAGGCCCTTGGCCTTCAGACCCACGATGAATTCCTGATCCAGCAGCTCGGCCACCAGAGCACGCACGGTGCGCGCGATGATGCCCATGGGGATCACAGACATGGTGATGGCGGGCAGGATCATGAACTGCACATGCGCCCAGTCCCAGACCCATTCCCCTGAACCACCTGGGCCAGCGCCGGTGGCGGGCAGCCACATCAGCTGCGACGAAAAGATGATGACCAGCACCATGCCCAGCCAGTAGTGGGGCACGCTCACGCCCAGCACCGACAGCAGCGAGCAGAAGCGGTCCATGGGCGAGTTGCGGAAGTAACCGGCCACAAAGCCAAACAGGCTGCCCAGTACAAAGCCGATCAAGGTTGCCACCACGGCCAGACGCAAGGTGTTGACCACGGCGGTCAGCACTTCCGTGGTGACCGGGCGGCTGGTAGCAATCGATAGCCCCAGATCACCATGCAGCGCACGCCAGAGCCAGCGCCCGAATTGCTCAGGCAGCGGCTGGTTGAAGCCATACAGTTCGCGCATTTGCTCCTGCAGTTCGACAGAAGCATCGGGCGGCAGGATGGAGACCAGAGGGTCCCCCGGTGTGATGTGCACCAGTGCAAAGCACAGCAAGGCCACCCCCAGCATGATGGGAATGGTGTAGAGAAAGCGGCGCAGCAGGTAGTTCAGCATGGGTTTGGCGTGGTGAGAGTTTCAGAAAGGCCACCTGCTCTGGGGTGCAGGTGGTATCCACGTCATGGCGCAAGGGCGTAACGCGGGCCCCGCCAGCCAGCAGCCGGGCGCGCTGCCCGGCCCGGCTGGTAAGACTTACTTCATGGTCATGGTGGCAATGTCGATGAACCAGCTCTGTGGCTGCACCACGTTGCCAATCTTGGCGGACATGGCGCGCGGGCCTACGTCGTGGGCAACGAACAGGAACGGTGCCTCATCGACCACCAGGGTGTGCAGTTCGGCCAGAGCCTTGTCGCGCTCCTTGGCGTCAAAGCTGGTGCGAGCCTTGTCCACCACGGCATCCACCTGCGGGTTGCTGTAGAAGCCCCAGTTGTTGGACAGCGGCGGGAAGGACTTGGTGCTCACAAAACGCACCATGACAAAGAAGGGGTCCATGGTGGCGGCCGTCACATTGGTGGCGTGCGACTTGTTGGCGCTGGGGTCCTTGGCACCAATGCGCCAGTTGGAGAACAAGGTGTTCCACTCGACCACATCAAACTCCACATCAAAGTGGCATTGCTTGAGGCTTTCCTGGATGAACTCGTTCATGGGCAGGGGCTGCATCTGGCCCGAGCCGGACGCCGAGGTCTGGATCTTCACCTTCAGCGGCTTGGCGGCGCTGTGGCCCGCCTGCTCCATCAGCGACTTGCCAGCGGCTACGTCGTACTTGATCTGGAAGCTGGGGTTGCCGCGCCAGGGGTGACCGGGCTCAAACATGCCGGTAGCGGGTTCCATCATGCCGTTGAGCATCTGCTTCATGCTCTCGCGGTCCACACACAGATTGGCGGCATGGCGCACACGCTTGTCCAGCCAGGGCGAACCTTCGATGAACGAGAACTGCCAGGGCCAGATGTGGGGCTGCAGGTTCGAATACACCTTGAAGCCGCGGCCCTTGAGGGCCTCCACCGCATCAGGTGCAGGCGCTTCAATCCAGTCCACCTGCCCGCTCATGAGCGCTGCGGTGCGGGAGTTGGCTTCCGGCAGGGGCAGCAGCACCACTTTGTCGATGGTGGGCGTGCGCTTGGGGTCCCAGTAGCCGGTGTTCTTCACCATTTCAAAGCGCTCACGCGGCACAAAGCGCGATGCCTTGAAAGGGCCGGAGCCAGAAGGATCTGCGGCAAACGCCGTCCATGCGGCCTTGCTGCGTTCGGCCTTGCCGGTCACAGACGCTGGCACGGCCGCCAGCTTCTTGGCCCAGTGGGCGGGCGAGGCCATGAACAGATTGGTCAGGTTGATGGGCAGGAAGGCATCCGGCTCGCTGGTGGTCAGCTCCACAGTCAGGTCATCGATCTTGCGTGCCGACTTGAGGGTAGGCATGCGCGATGCGGTCACACCCACCTGTGCGGGGTCGAAGTGTTCGGCCTCCTTGTCCAGCACCTTCTGCACGTTCCACACCACGGCATCGGCATTGAAGTCGCTGCCATCATGGAACTTCACACCGGGGCGCAGCTTGAAGATCCACTTGGTCTTGTCGGCGGGGTCTACATCCCACGACAGCGCCAGACCAGGAATCAGTTCGCTGGACTTGTCGGACTTGCTCAGGTCCCAGTGCGTCAGCGCGTCATACATGGGAATGCCGGTGAAGCGATTGCCCTCAAAGCCCTGGTCAGGCTGGCCCGAGGTGCGGGGAATGTCACCCGCTGTCATCGCAATGCGCAAGACCTTTTCTTGCGCCATGGCTGTGCCTGCAGCACCGGCCAGCGTCATGGCAATCGCCAGCGACAGGCTCTTCAGAACGACCGGACGAGAAACGGAGAAACCAGAAGACTTACGCATTGGAGACCTTTCCATCGGGGTTGAGGTAAGGCCTGCAATGCAAGCAGCGTGCCACATCGCGAATATCGATATTCGATCACCATGTGCGCACATTCGATGCGAATTGGCATGTTTTGTGCGGCATTCGCGCCTGTTCTCATACAGGAGCTGCATCATGAACACCCCCGTCGAACACTTGCGCATTGATGGCGAACGCCTGTGGCAGTCGCTCATGGACCTGGGCCAGATTGGCGCCACCCCAAAAGGAGGTGTCTGCCGCGTGGCATTGACCGATGAAGACCGGCGCGGGCGCGATCTGGTCGTGCAATGGTTCAAGGACGCAGGGCTGGAAGTGCGCGTCGATGCCATTGGCAATGTCTTCGGGCGCCGCGCGGGCACCGACCCACAGGCACGTGCCGTGGCCACGGGCAGTCATATCGACACCCAGCCCACGGGCGGCAAGTTCGATGGCAACTATGGCGTGATGGCCGGTCTGGAAGTGGTGCGCACCCTGAATACGCACGGCATTCAGACCCAGGCCCCGATTGAAGTGGCCTTCTGGACCAATGAAGAAGGCACACGCTTTACGCCCGTGATGATGGGCTCTGGTGCATTCATTGGCGTATTTGGTGCAGAAGACATGCACTTGCGACAAGATGAGGCAGGGATCAGCGTAGGCACTGAACTGCAACGCATCGGCTATCTGGGAGACGTGGCCTGTGGCGATGTCCCCAACGGCCCATTTGCCGCCTACTTTGAGGCGCATATTGAACAAGGCCCGGTGCTGGAGGCCTATGACAAACCGATTGGCATTGTCAGCGGCGCGCTGGGCCAGCAGTGGTACGACATCACCGTGCAGGGCATGGAGGCCCACGCAGGGCCAACACCCATGGAGCTGCGCCACGACGCCATGCTGGCCGCCGCCCGCATGATCGATGCTGTCAACCGCATTGCACTCAATGAAGCCCCGCATGGCCGTGGCACGGTCGGCTATGTGCAGGTACACCCCAATTCCCGCAACGTGATTCCGGGGCAGGTGAAGTTCAGCGTGGACTTCCGTCATCTGTCGCAGGACGGGCTGGACCGCATGGACGCCGCCATGCGCACCCAGTTTGCCGCGCTGGCCGCACAGTGCCAGTGCACGGTGGAAATGGCGCAGGTGGTGAAGTTTGAGCCCTGCATCTTCCACCCCGACTGCGTCACCAGTGTGCGCCAGGCCACGGGACTACTGGGCTATGACTGCATGGACGTGGTCAGCGGCGCAGGCCATGACGCGGTCTATGTCAACCGCGTGGCCCCCAGCGCCATGATTTTTGTGCCCTGCAAGGACGGCATCAGCCACAACGAAATCGAGGATGCCAAGCCCGAGCATCTGGCCGCAGGCTGCAATGTGCTGCTGCACGCCATGCTGGCGCAGGCTGGCGTGGCCTGAGCGCCCTCCCCCGTGGTCGCTGTGCCATATCGGTGCGCAGCGGCCCACCCGAACACACAGGAGATTGAGGAGACATGCATGACGGATCGCCCCCACGTACTGGTGCTCAACCCCAATACCTCCGACAGCGTCACGCAGCGCCTGTCTGATTCCCTGAGCCACGCCCTGCCCGATGTGCAGATTCATGCCCGCACGGCCGCATTTGGTGCGCACTACATTGCCGATGAGCGCAGCTTCTGCATTGCCGGTCATGCCGTCATCGACGCCTTCGAGCGCGCCATGACCGATGCGCCCGCTGCAGGCTACAGCGCAGTACTGATTGGCTGCTTTGGCGACCCGGGCCTGCATGCGCTGCGTGAGAGCACGCAGGTGCCCGTGCTCGGGCTGGCAGAAAGCGCCGTGCGCCAGATGGGTGCACAGGGCTTTGCACGCATGGCCATCGTGACCGGGGGCCAGCCATGGCAAACCATGCTGCAGCGCTGGTGCCGCACCGAAGGCCATGACCGTGCAGATGCGCCCCTGCGCATCACCGAGGTGCATGCCCTGCCTGCCTCGGGGCTGCAGATGATGTGCTCGCCTCAGGAAACCGCCATGGCCCTGGCACAGACCTGCCGCAGCGCCATGCAGCATGCATCCACACAGGCGGTGCTGCTCGGTGGTGCTGGCCTGGCAGGCATGGGGGCCGAAGTGCGGTTGCTGACGGGCCTGCCCGTGTGGGACTGCGTGGAACTCGTCAGCCAGCGGCTGCAGCAAATGCTGGTGCTGCCGCAGCAGGCTGCGTCATAAGGGCGTCAAGCGTGAAATCGCACGCGCGCATTCCACCACCAGCGGGGCCAGCGTGGCCTCGGCATCTTCCATGCTCCAGCGACTGGCAGGGGGTGCCACATGCACGGCGCCCACCACCTGCTGGCGGCTGTTCAGAATGGGAGCGGCAATGCCCATGTCGCCCAGAAACAGCTCTTCGCAGTTCACGGCATAGCCCTTGTCACAGCAGCGCTGCAGCTGCTCCAAGATGTCCGGAATCTGGGTGTGCGTATGCCGCGTCAGCGCAGGCCGATCCATGCGCTCCAGCATGGGCTGCCACTGCGCCTGCGGCAGGCTGCTCAGATAGGCGCGCCCGCAGCTGCTGGCGTACATCGGCACCCTGCTGCCCACGGGCGTGAGTACCGGGATGTGCTGTGTGGTCTGCACCTGTGCCAGGTACAGCATGTGGCTGCCATTGGGTTCCGTCAGGGTGGCGGTTTCTCCGCTGTCACGCGCCAGCTGGGCCAGATAGCCATGGGCGGCGGTGATCAGCGGATGGCCATCGAGGTAATTGAACCCCAGCTCCACCACGCGCGGCTGCAGACAGAAGCGCTGGCTGCCCGGATGCTTGCCCACATAGCCCAGCACCTGCAGGGTGTGCACCGAACGCTGTGCGGAAGCCCGGGTCATGCCTGTGCGCTGGGCAATCTCGCCCAGCGTCAGATAGCGGTGGCCGCTGCCAAAGGCACACAGCACCTGCAGCCCCTTGGCCAGCGAAAGGTTGAACAGCGCGCTGGAGGTGATCGGAGGGTTGGCAGTCATACACATCCTTTTCGTCAGCTTCTGACACAGCGACAGGCACGCAAGAA
This sequence comes from Pseudomonadota bacterium, assembly GCA_023418355.1. Taxonomy (GTDB): domain Bacteria; phylum Pseudomonadota; class Gammaproteobacteria; order Burkholderiales; family Burkholderiaceae_C; genus Comamonas. The sequence continues at coordinate 7,681 of JAEZZU010000239.1, forward strand.
GCAAACCAGATCACGCCCTGAGTGGATCGCCATCAGGGCGTGCTGGACAGATGCAAACGTCAGCGGCTGCTGGGGAAGCTGAACACCGTGCCCTCGCGCACCCCAGCGCTGGGCCAGCGCTGGGTGATGGTCTTGCGCTTGGTGTAAAAGCGCACGGCGTCCGGCCCGTAGGCGTGCAGATCGCCAAACAGCGAGCGCTTCCAGCCACCAAACGAGTGGTAGGCCACGGGCACAGGCAGGGGCACGTTCACCCCCACCATGCCGACCTGGATGTGGTCGGTAAAGTAGCGCGCAGCCTCGCCATCGCGTGTGAAGATGCAGGTGCCGTTGCCGTATTCGTGCGCATCAATCAACTGCATGGCTTCCTGCAGGCTGGCAGCACGTACCACGCCCAGCACCGGGCCGAAGATTTCTTCCTGGTAGATCTTCATGCCGGGTTTGACGTGGTCAAACAGGCAGGCACCGAGGAAGTAACCGTCCTCATGCCCCACCACCTGCACCTTGCGGCCATCGACCACCAGCGTTGCGCCTTCGGCCACGCCGCTGTCCACATAGGCTTTGACCTTTTCATAGTGCTGCTTGGTCACCAGCGGGCCCATGTCATTGCGGTTGTCGGTGCCAGGGCCGACCTTCATCTTGGCGATTTCAACCTTGAGCGCCTCGACCACCTTGTCGGCCGTGTCGTCGCCAATGGCCACCACCAAGGGAATCGCCATGCAACGTTCACCGCAGGAGCCATAGGCCGCCCCCATCAGCGCATTGACGGCGTTGGGAATGTCGGCATCGGGCATGACGATGGCGTGGTTCTTGGCACCGCCCAGTGCCTGCACACGCTTGCCGTGCTTGCAGCCTTCGGCGTAGATGTATTCGGCAATGGGGGTGGATCCGACAAAGCTCACGGCCTTGACGCGCGGGTCGCGCAGCAGGGTGTCCACCGCTTCCTTGTCGCCATTGACCACATTCAGCACGCCCGGTGGCAGGCCCGCTTCCTGTGCCAGCTGGGCAATGAACAAGGTGCTGGACGGATCGCGCTCCGAAGGCTTGAGCACAAAGGTGTTGCCGCAGACCACGGCCATGGGCCACATCCACAGCGGCACCATGGCCGGGAAGTTGAAGGGGGTGATGCCTGCAGTCACGCCCAGCGCCTGGAATTCGCTCCAGCTGTCAATGCCGGGGCCCACATTGCGGCTGTGCTCGCCCTTGAGCAGCTCGGGCGCATAGCTCGCGTATTCCACGTTTTCAATGCCGCGCTGCAGCTCGCCGTGGGCATCGGCCAGGGTCTAGCCATGCTCAGCCGTGATCAAAGCGGCAATCTCGTCTGCATGCGCTTCCAGCAAGACCTTGAACTTGCTCATCACACGCGCACGCTTGAGCGGAGGGGTGTTGCGCCAGGCCGGAAAGGCTTTTTCCGCTGCGGCGATGGCAGCTTCTACGGTCTGCACACTGGCCAGCGCCACTTGCCGCTCGCTGACACCCGTGGCCGGGTCGTACACGGGCTGGGTACGGGCGGTATCTTCGATCAGTTGTCCATCCATCCAATGGCCTACGGTGGGAATCACAGTCTCTTCCTTTGGTGTTTTATGCATAAAAATGGCTTCTAGCGCTTATCCAGCGGGCGCTAGCAGCTATGGTTTTAAATGGTTCTCAGGCTTCAGGCTGTCGCCTGCAGGGCATCGCCCAAAGCGCTGATCAGGCGGTCAATCTCCGCCTCCGTGCTGACAAAGGGCGGTGCCAGCTGGATGGTGTCGCCGCCGTAGCGCACATAAAAGCCGTGTTCCCAGCAGTGCATGGCGATGTCGTAGGGGCGTTTGGCAGGCTCGCCCGGCAGCGGGTCAATCGTGATACCGGCAGCCAGCCCGAAGTTGCGGATGTCCAGCACATGCTTGGCACCCTGCAGGCTGTGCACGGCCTGCTCGAAGTACGGCGCCAGCGCCTGCACACGTTGCGGTGCCTGCTCCTTTTCCAGCAGATCCAGTGCAGCCAGCCCGGCAGCGCAGGCCGCGGGGTGGGCCGAGTAGGTGTAGCCGTGCGCAAACTCCAGCATGTATTCCGGGCCACCGGCTGCCATGAAGGTGTCGTAGATCTCCTTGCTGGCCACGCAGCCGCCCAGGGGCTGCGCGCCATTGGTGACCTGCTTGGCAAAGTTCAGAATGTCGGGCGTCACGCCAAAGACTTCGGACGCGGTCCAGCCACCGCAACGGCCAAAGCCGGTGATGACTTCGTCAAAGATCAGCAAAATGCCGTGCTGCGTGCAGATTTCACGCAGGCGCTGCAGATAGCCTGCGGGCGGAATCACCACACCTGCCGAGCCCGAGAACGGCTCCACGATCACCGCCGCAATGGTGCTGGCGTCGTGCAGGTTGATGACGTCCAGCAGGCGGTCAGCCAGCGCGCGGCCATCGGTATCCGGCATGCCCTTGGCAAAGGTGCCCATGGGGGGCTGGGTATGGGGCAGGTGGTCCGCCTCGATGCCCTGGCCATAGAGCTTGCGGTTGCCAGCAATGCCACCCACGGAAATACCGCCAAAGTTCACGCCGTGGTAGCCCTTCTCACGGCCAATCAGGCGGGTCTTGCCAGCCTGCCCCTTGGCACGCCAGTAGGCGCGGGCCATCTTCAGCGAGGTATCCGCTGCCTCCGAACCCGAACCCGTAAAGAACACATAGTCCAGCCCCGCAGGTGTCAGCTGCTTGATCTTGTTGGCCAGCGCAAACGACAGCGGGTGGCCAAACTGGAACGCGGGGGCGTAGTCCAGCTCCAGCGCGGTCTTGGCAATGGCGTTGGCAATTTCCTTGCGGCCATGGCCCAGCCCCGTGCACCACAGGCCGGACAGCCCGTCAAAAATCTCGCGCCCCTGGGCATCGCGCAGGTAAGCACCTTGCGCCCCCACCACCATGCGTGGCTGCGCCTTGAAATTGCGGTTGCCGGTAAACGGCATCCAGTGCGCATCCAGCCATTGCGCATCCATGGCAGCGGCAGTCTGTGGGATGGCGGAGAGATCGGTGAAGTCCATGGCAAGGTCCTAACAAATACTGTCAATGCAGCCATTGTTGGGCGTGCTCTTACTTTCTTGAATGCTGATTTCTCCATGTTTACTTGCCAGTCTCTGCAAGTAAATGCAGCATGGCGGTACGTACCTTGCTTACCCCTGCACCATGCCCCACTCCCCTGCTCCCCCCTCCCGCCAACGTGCCCTGCTCGGCCAGGTCAGCGACATGGACCTGCGCCTGCTGCGCATCTTCAAGAGCGTGGTCGAATGCGGCGGCATGACAGCGGCCGAGCTGGAACTGAACATCAGCGCCTCCACGCTCAGCCGCCACATGAAGGATCTGGAAGAGCGCCTGGGTCTGGTGCTGTGCCGCCGGGGCCGTGCGGGTTTTGCGCTCACGCCCGAGGGCGTGCAGGTGTATGAGGCCACCTTGCAGCTGCTGGGTGGAGTGAACCTGTTTCGCAGCCGCATCCATGAGATTCACGACCGGCTGGGCGGCAGCATTGAGGTGGCGCTGTTTGACAAGACCGTGACCAATCCACAGGCCCGCATTGACCTGGCCCTCAAGCACTTTCACGAGCGTGCCCCGGAGGTGGAAATCCAGCTCCACGTCACGCACATGCACGAGATCGAGCGAGGCCTCATGGACGGGCGCTATCAGGTGGGCATTATTCCGGCGCACCGCAGCTCCAGCAGTCTGGTCTACCGCGATCTGTTTGGCGAGCACATGCTGCTGTACTGCGCCCCCGGCCATCCGCTGTATGGCGCAGACCATGCGCAGCTGGACTGGGACGCGCTGCAGCAGCATGCATTTGCCGGCCTGGGCTACCACTCACCCAATATGGAAGTGACACGCCAGATGGGCCTGCGCCGCACGGCCACGGGCTTTGACCAGGAAGCCATTGCCACCCTGATCCAGACCGGCTGCTTCATCGGTTTTCTGCCCGACCACTATGGCCGTCTGCTGGAGGCGCATGGCCGCCTGCAGGCCATTGCGCCCGAGCGCTTTCACTACGACTGCCAGTTCGTCGCCATGTGGCGCCTGTCCCCCCAGCCCAGCCGGGCTGCGCAGACCATGATTGAGTGCCTGGTGCAGGCCCATGCCAGCAGCTAGTCCAGCTTCCACCAGCTGGGCAGCAGCGCCCGCACATGGGGCTGTGTGTAGCGGTCATCGATCAGGTAGAGCACCCCTTCATCACGCTCCGTGCGGATCACGCGCCCCGCCGCTTGCACCACCTTGCGCATGCCGGGGTAGAGATAGCTGTAGTCACGCCCCAGCCGTTGGCCAAAGCGCTGTTGCAGGCGCTGGCACAGGGCTTCGTTGACCGGGTTGAACTGCGGCAGGCCCAGCGTAGCCACAAAGGCACCGATCAGGCGAGAGCCGGGCAAATCCACGCCTTCGGCAAACACGCCACCGAGTACGGCAAAGCCAAGCAACTGCCCTTCAGGCTGAAACTGCGCCAGAAACTGCGCGCGTGCGGCTTCATCCATCTGCGGCTGCTGCAAGCAGATGGGCAAACCCGGGTGCAATCGCTGCACGCATTCCGCCACCTGCTGCAGATAGGTAAAGCTGCTGAAAAAGCACAGGTAGTTGCCTGGCCGCTGCTGCCATTGCCGGGCTATCACCTCCGCAATGCGAGGCGCCGATGCGGCACGGTCCTGAAAGCGCGTGGAGATATGGCCCACGGTATGTACCTGCAGCTGCTGGGCATGAAATGGTGCAGGCACGTCCAGCCACCGCGTATGCGCTGGCAGGCCCAGCATGTCGCGGTAAAACTGCGCAGGGGTCAGGGTGCCAGAGAACAGCACGCTGGCCTGCGCTGCCGCATGGCGCGCCTGCAGGTGGTGGGCGGGAATCACATTGCGCAGGCTGATGGTGGAAAGCTGCCTGCCGCGCAAGGGCGGGTGCAGCTGCACATCCACCAAGGCGTGTGGGCCAAACTGCTCGGCCAGCGCCGTGAACTGCAGGGCGGCCAGATAAAACTCCAGCAGAGGATGACTGCCGGGCAGTGGTGCATCCTCTTGCGCCTCTGCGATCCGGGTGATGCAGAGGTTCAGCTGGTCCAGCCATTGCTGCGGGGGCGTATCGAGCAAGGTGTAGGGCTGGCTCAGGCTGCGGTGGAGCGCATTCCAGGCCGTGTGCAGCTTGTCCAGACTGCGGCGCACGCGGCCTTCGCTGCTGTGTCGGGCCTGCTGCAGCAGGCTTTGCGCCATGGGTGCGCTGTACATGGCACGGGCACGGTCCACGAGGTTGTGCGCTTCATCGACCAGCACACCGACCTTCCAGCCTTCGGACGCGGTCAGCGCATACAGCATGGCGCTGCTGTCGTAGTAATAGTTGTAGTCACCCACGATGACATCGCTCCAGCGCGCCATTTCCTGGCCCAGATAGCAGGGGCAGACCTGGTGGGACCGTGCAGTAGTGCGCAGCGTGTCGTCATCCCAGGCTTGGGGCTGTGCGACCAGTGCCTGGCGGGCCGCAGGCAGGCGGTCATAAAAGCCTTGGGCCAATGGGCAGGAGTCGGGATGGCAGGCTTTGTCGGGGTGCTCGCAGCGCTTGTCGCGCGCCAGCAGGGTCAAGACGCGCACAGGGCGGTGTGCCTGCTGCTGCAGCGCCGTGTTGACCTGCTCCATGGCCTGCAGCGCCAGTGCATGGCCTGTGCCCTTGGCGGTGAGAAAAAACACCTTGTCCAAGCCCGCATCCGGGCAGGCCTTGAGCATGGGAAAGATGGTACCCATGGTCTTGCCAATCCCGGTGGGTGCCTGAGCCAGCAGACACTGGCCGGGTTCTTTGGCACGCGCCTGCCGGTACACGGCGACTGAAAGCTCCCGCTGGCCTGCGCGAAAACTGCCCAGCGGAAACTGCAAGCTCTTAAGCGCCGTATCGCGCGCTGCGCGGTGTGCGGCCTCGCTGCGCGCCCAATCTACATAGCGCTGGCACTGCCGTGCAAAAAAGCTTTGCAGTTCCTGCGCGCTGCAGTCTTCGTGCAGTACATGTTCTTTGCCGGTGGTGAGGTTGAAGTACACCAGCGCCAGGCGAATCTTCGTCAGCCCATCACGCACGCACAGCAGGTGCCCGTAGATGCGCGCCTGTGCCCAGTGCAGCGCACACTGGTTGGGCTTGATGCTGTGCACATCACCGCGGCAGGTTTTGATTTCTTCCAGCGTCTGCGTGGCAGGCTCATAGCCATCGGCACGGCCATGGATGTGCAAGTCCTGCCACTGGCCCTGCAGCGCCACTTCCACCTGATAGCTCAGACTGGCGGCCTGCCGCCTTTGCTGCACCTGTCTGTGGCCTTGCATACCCTGCACCGCGCTGGGCGCTGGGGTAAAGCGCAAGTCCAGATCGCCTTCACGGGCCGTGAATGCGCACAGTGCGCGCACGCCGATGCTCAGACGCATAGGGCCGTCGCCGCTTCGGTGTGCCAGGTCACATGGCAGACCCGCGCAGGAATGCCGTGCTGCGCAAAAAACTGCAGCCAGCGGATCTGGTTGTCCTGCAGCTTGTCGCCCGGGGCTTTGACTTCCACCATCGCATAGCGCTGCTCGGCCGGCCAGAAACGGATCAAATCTGGCAGGCCCGTGCGGTGGTTGCGCGGGTCTGCCAGCAGGCGCTCGAACATGCACTGCAAATGCATGGCGGGGATGCAGTCCAGCGCCAGCTGCAGCACCTGAGCATCCAGCACCTGCCAGACCACCAGCGGGTTTTGCAAGCCATGCTTGTCGGCAAAGCGCTGCACGATGGTGGCGCGGTAGCGCCCGTCTTGCAGCTGTGCCAGGCACTGCGCAAACACATCGGCGCGGCGCTGCACAAAGTCTGGTGTGCTGAAGTCTGCGGGCGCACTCTGAAACGGGTGGAAAAACGCCCCTTGCACCGGCGCAAAAATGGCCGGCCAGCACAGCAGCCCGAACAGCGCGGTGATCAGCGTGTTCTCGACATAGAACACCGGCGCATCTTCGGTGTGCCAGTGGTCACGCAAGGCAACTTCCACACTGCACGGTGCGCTGGGCAGCGGCAGGCAGATGTCCATGCGCATGGCATCTTCCACCACGGCGGCACTCGCCCGCTGGCGTGGTGCCTTGCCCCCTGTGTGGCGCAGCAGGCGTGGCAGCATGCGCTGCAGTTTTTGCTGCTCTTCTTCACTCTCAGGCATTTGCAATGCAGCCTGTGCCAGCGCCAGGGCGGGTGCATGCTCGCCCCGCAGCTCCAGCACGCGCACCAGCCGGTGGCGTGCACCGGGGTAGTTGCATTGCGCGTAAATGGTCTGGGCCATGCTCCAGTCATGGGCTTTTTCGCAGGCCTGGCCCAGTTGCATCAGCAGCCTGGCGCGACGGCGCTCCAGCCAGGGGTTGGGGCTGGCACATTGCGCCAGCTGCTCCAGCAGTGCAGCGGCATCCACCGTTTCCGCATGCAAAGCCTCGCGGCAGACCTGCATGGCAAGGTAGGTGTCCACATCTTCGCGGCAATGAAAAGCACGCGCAGCCGAGGTAAGCGGCACGCTTTCATAGCGAAAAATACCCAGGTCAGCCAGCACAAACTCCGACCAGTCCTGGCGCAGATTTCCAAAGAACATGAGCCTGAAGCGCTCACACAGCGCACGGGTGGCGTCGCTGAGCAGCCAGACGGCTTCTGTGGCCTCGGGGTGCCACTGCGCATAGGGGCGTGCGGGCAGGCTCTGGGCCTGCAGTGTCTGCAGCCACTCCTGCTTGCGCTGCTGCGCTGGCAATGCCTGCGCGTGCAGGATGTGCTGCAGCTCGGCGCGGGTGTGCAGGTCAAACAGCGTGGCCACGTCCATATCGGCATCGGCCTGCAGCCACTGCAGCGCCAGCAAGGGGGCCGCGGCCTGCGCGGTGTCGCCAATTTCTTCGTACTGCAGCTTGCTGACCCTGAACCATGGCCCGCGCCGCATCAGCATGCGCACCAACAGGGCTTGCGAGGGCTGCGGCAAGGCATGGAACTGCTGCAGCCAGGTGAGCTCGTGTGCAGCCAGCAAGTCGCTGTAGCGCTGGCTGATCCAGTCCAGCGCCTGGCAGAAGTTGTGCAGGTAATAAAAGCGATGCGGCGCAATGGCAGCCGCCGCAGCGGTGGCAGACATGAGAGAGGGTAAGCAGCAAAAAACCGAAGGCAAAACTGTATAGAAAAACAGTGACTTACGGTTTTCGCCTATCCCACAGTGGCTGGTTTGCTACTGCAGATATAGCTGTCAGCGCTTGCTGCATCTGCGTGAGAGCCATATTTTTTATAAATCCTGCACCTCGAAAACAAAAAAGGTTCTTGCACGCAAGAACCTTTGGGGGCCTCAAGAAAAAAAGGTTCATCACGGAATGTCGGGGTAGTTGCCCCTCAAACAGAAACAGCGGTGACATTTCAAGCATGATGGTTGTGCGACCAATCAACATGCAAGAAAGCACCGCTGCATGCACAAAGATAC
>JAEZZU010000259.1 GCA_023418355.1 Pseudomonadota bacterium
AAGGCTCAGTGAGAGGTTGCTCCCCAAACAGCGACGGGGGCGAACATGCCCCCGTGTGGTCAAAAAAGTGCCGTCACGCTATCCCATCAAACAGGTCAGAAAACCTTAAGTGAACGGCATTACTGCATCAGCAGGCGTTGTGTGGTGTGCGGAACGCTAGAGTTCTCAGGCGGCGGTCACGGCCTTGACGTCGTTGGCGGCCTTTTCAAAGGCAGCTGCCACAGCTTCAGGGCCCATGCCCAGGCCTTCGGCGCGCACAAAGCGCACGTCGGTAATGCCAAAGAAGCCCATCACCACCTTCAGGTAGCTTTCCTGGTGCTCCAGCGCCTGCATGGCTTCGCTGGTCGAGTACACGCCGCCGCGGCTGGAGGCCACGATCACGGTCATGCCCTTGGCCAGGCCTTCAGGACCATTGGCGGTGTAGCGGAAGGTGCGACCAGGCTGGGCGATGCGGTCAATCCAGGCCTTGAGCTGGGTGGGGATGCTGAAGTTGTAGAAAGGCGCGCCGATCACGACCACGTCTGCTGCCAGGAACTGGCTCACCAGCTTTTCGGACACGGCGTTTTCCGCCACTTGCTCGGCGCTCAGACCTTCGGTCTGGCCGGTGCGGGGTGCCATGGCTGCCATGGTGAAGTGGTTGGGGGTATCCACGGCCAGGTCCAGGTATTCGACCTGGGTGTCAGAGTGCTTGGCGACCCAGGCTTCCACGATTTGCTGGGTCAGCTTGCGCGAAGCGGAGTTGTTACCAGTGATCGACGAGTCAATGTGCAGCAGTTTCAAGAGAGGCTCCTGTGTAGGTTTGTTCAATGGGCTCAAGTATGGATTACATATGCTGCTTTGATAAGTCAGCATAAATGCGATAGATTGTTCCAATTTTGGAACAAACAAGGAGCGGGCCCATGCAAGACCTCAATGACATGCTGTACTTTGTTGAGGTGGTGGAGCGCGGTGGTTTTGCGGCGGCGGGGCGTGCTCTGGGCATTCCGAAGTCGCGCCTGTCGCGCCGCATTGCGGAGCTGGAGTCACAGCTGGGCGTGCGTTTGCTGCAGCGCACTACGCGCAAGCTGTCGCTCACCGAGGTGGGGGCAGCCTATCTGCGCCACTGTCAGGCCATGCGCGACGCGGCACAGGCCGCGCAAGACACGGTGGAGCAGGTGCAGAGCGAGCCGCGTGGCACGGTGCGTGTGACCTGTCCCGTGACGCTGTCGCAAACTGTGCTGGCCCCGCTGATTCCCCGTTTTCTGGCGCAGTACCCGCTGGTACGGCTGGAAATGCAGGTGGTCAACCGCCCGGTCAATGTGGTGGAAGAGAGCGTGGACGTGGCCCTGCGTGTACGCGCTACGCTTGAAGACAGCGCCACGCTGGTGGTCAAAAAGCTGGATGTCACGCACCAGGTGCTCATGGCCAGCCCCGACTATCTGGAGCGCCATGGCACGCCGCAGCACCCGCAGGAATTGCTGGAGCACCAGGTGCTGTCCATGTCCGCCTACGAAGGTGTGGCCCACTGGCGCATGCGCAGCGACACGGGGGCAGAAGTGCAGGTACAGCCCCCCGTGCGCTATATGGCTGATGACCTGATGACACTCAAGCTCGCAGCTCAGGGCGGGGCAGGCATCTGCTATTTGCCTGACTACATGTGCCGCCAGGAGCTGGAGCGCGGCGAGCTGGTGCATGTGCTGCCGCAGTGGCGCGTGCCACCCGCCATCGTGCATGCGGTGTTCAGCTCACGCCGGGGGCTGACACCGGCGGTGCGCAGCTTCCTGGATTTTCTGGGGGAATACGTGCCTGGCAGTAGCTCCTGGGGCAGCTGAGCAACAAGTGCTTACGGTGCGACGCAGCATTTTTTCGCGATCCAGCACAGGAATTCGTTGCAGACGAGCAAAAAGTGGCAGAATAATTAATAGGAATTATTCTTATTTTGAGCGCCAAGCCACTTGCGCTCATTCATCCGTCATCTGTGCTGGCACTCGTGGGAGTGCCTTTTTCACACTCTTGAGGTAAGCATGAAGATTTGGAAGACAGCCCTGTGCGTGGGGCTGGTTGGTGCTGCAACATTGGCGCAAGCTGCGGATGCACCGCAGGCCGTGACCGTGTACTCCTCGCGTATTGAGGCCTTGCTCAAGCCCACGCTGGACGAATACACCAAGCAGACTGGTGTCAAGATCAATCTGCTGACGGACCGCGGCGGCTCGCTGTCCGAGCGTCTGGCTGCTGAAGGCGCCAGCTCTCCTGCTGACGTGCTGATCACGGTGGACATGGGCAATCTGCACAACGCCGCTGAGCGTGGCCTGCTGCAAAAGGTGGACTCGTCCGTTCTGAATGCCAATGTGCCTGAGAACTTCCGCGACCCCGGCAACCGCTGGTGGGGCCTGTCGCAGCGCGAGCGCACCATTTTCTATGCGGCTGACCGCGTCAAGCCTGAGCAGCTGAGCACCTACGAAGACCTGGCTGATCCCAAGTGGAAGGGCAAGCTGTGCCTGCGCACTTCCAAGCAGACTTACACCCAGTCGCTGGTGGCCATGATGATCGCCAAGCACGGCGTGCAAAAGGCTGAAGACATCACCAAGGGCTGGGTGAACAACCTGGCTGGTGACGTGTTCACCAACGATGCCAGCCTGCTCAAGGCCATTGCTTCCGGCCAGTGCGATGTAGGCATTGCCAATACTTACTACTACGGCCGTATCCTGGCCAAGGAGCCTGACTTCAACCAGAAGGTCAAGCTGTTCTGGGCCAACCAGGGTAAGGATGAGGGCGGCACCCACGTGAACCTGTCTGGCGGTGGCGTGACAGCCCATGCCAAGAACCCTGAAGGCGCGCGCAAGCTGCTGGAGTGGCTGTCTTCCGACAAGGTGCAGACTGCCTACACCCACGGCACGTTTGAAAGCCCCATCAACAAGCAGGCAGAAGCCGATCCCATCGTGAAGGCATGGGGTACGTTTGTGCCCAGCCCTCTGAACGCGGCAGACATTGGTTCGCGCCAGCCTGAAGCCATCAAGCTGCTCGATCGTGTAGGCTATCGTTAATTGGTGATTTCCTGTTAGGTTAGTTACTTGTCTGTCATAGACCATTCCGCGCCAGCACACCGCTGGCGCGGTTTCG
>JAEZZU010000265.1 GCA_023418355.1 Pseudomonadota bacterium
TTTTGGCACAGTGCATATAACAAAGCAGGATGCCGAAGAGCACCATTGATTTTTGGTGGAATACTCAAAACTTAGATAAATCAATTAAAATGAGCAGTCTGCGAGTTTGGCGCAGCTGCTCATTGGCTTTTATTTATCCTGATATTGATGAAGAATTTCTCTAAACTTAGATGCATGAAGACCTTCTTCCACTGCAAAGTCTGCAAATATTTTTGCAACGGCGCTATCGTCCTTAATTTCTTTTGAGTAAGACTCAAAATCTCTGACAAGCTCCATAGAATTTTCCCAGGCTTTCATTACTCTGTCTCTTGTGGTTATTTCAACATCATACTTTTTCATTGCTGCCTCCAAAGTAAATTTAGTTAAATCTAGTATGCTTGTTTCTAAAAATAATATTCGGACACTGAAAGTGAATAAAGGTGTTATATGCTGCCGCAATGTCTATACAGTTTTATTTTGGGGCCTTTTTTAAATTGCCGGTAGCGGGGTTATCAATAAGCTTACCATTTTGGGTAAAGCGTGAGCCATGGCAGGGGCAATCCCAGCTGTGCTCCTGAGGATTCCATTTTAAGGCGCAGCCAAGATGCGGGCAGCGCTTTGTGGTGGGAGTAAGCATACTGACGGTTGCTTCCCAGGCGTTGGCAAATAGCTGGGGACTCAGCATTGTCCTTGAGGGAGAAAAAACAGGAGCGTATTTGTTTTGTTTGCCTAAGACCAAATCGGATAAAATCATAGCAGATACCATAGAGGTTGTCATACCCCATTTGTTAAAGCCTGTGGCAACATAAAAATCAGGCGTATTCTTAGAGTAATTTCCAATATAGGGGGTTTCATCAAGGGTCATACAGTCCTGAGTAGCCCAACGATACTTTATTTTTGCATCCGGATAATGCTTTTTTGCAAAAGACTCCAGCTCTTGCCAGCCTCCCCCCTGTTTCCCTGTGCGATGGTCACCGCCACAAAGCAGCAGCAAGTCTTTTTCGTTTCTAAACGACATTCCCTTGGGGTATTCATCCACATAGATACCATTGATTTGGGGGGCATTTTCCAGCGCAATGGTATAAGATCGTTCCTGATACATTTTTATAAAGTAACTACCGTGCTTGTTAATGAAAGGAAAATGGGTGCAAACAATAATTTTGTTGGCGGTAATAGTTCCATGGTCTGTGGTTGCCTGATGCTCACTTAACTGGCGCACGGTGGTGTTTTCATAAATATTAAGCTTTGCTGCAATGGCAGACAGAAACTTAAGGGGATGAAATTGAGCCTGATTTTGAAGCTTTACCGCACCTGTCACAGAAAAGGGAAGTGGAAGCTCCTTAACAAATTCTGCTTGTACACCAAGCATTTGATAAGCATTTATTTCCTTTAAAATCTTGTTTTTATCATTTAAAGAATAAACAAAAGCATCTTTGGTCTCAAAATTACAATCAATATTTTTGCAAATCTGGCTGTATTTGATGAGCGCTTCTTCATTGGCTTTGTAATAGAGTCGGGCTTTTTCCAAACCAAATTGACCAATCTGCTTGTCGTAAATAAGTCCGTGCTGCAGTGTTATTTTGGCGGTGGTGTTTTTGGTAATGCCGGAACCAATTCTGTCTGCTTCCACCAAAACATAATCGGCACCGGCTTGTGCCAGCATAGACGCACACAGAACACCGGCCATTCCTCCGCCGATAATTAACACATCTGTTTTAATATCTTTGTCCAGATTTTTAAACCTTGGCAAATCTGCAGTTTTTGTCCATACCGAGTCCATATTATCACCTCATGTACAGTATGCACTGGTTGTTTTTAGTTATTTATGAAGGTGAACCCAATATTTTGGCGTGATACTAGATAGTATCCAACACATATGTATATATTTTGAGAATTGTATTGAGTTTTGTATAATGCTGTGGGGTATTGTTACCCTTCAACACCAAAGTAAGCAGGTCTGCAGCAAACAAGATAAAACAAAAAGCAGTCTATACGGCACTTGCAGTGCCAAATAGACCGCTTTTTTTGCGTGGTAACATCTTAGCTAGTTGCTAAATTAGGGAGGACAAAACACTGGCTTTTGTTACAATGCCCAGTAGCCTCTGCTCACTGTCAACAACAGCAAGAGGATAGGAGGCCTCGGCTGCCAGCGGCATAATGTCCTCAACCAGAATATCAGTGGTTGTTGTAGTAACATCACGTACCATAACCTCTGCAATGCTTAAGTTTTCTTTTCTTGCGCGCATGGCATCAGCAAGGGTGAGTATTCCGTTAAGCTTCATTTTACCATCCACAACATAAACCGAAGACAACTCATTTTTACGCATCTCACGAAGGGCGTGGTCAATACCATCACTGATTTTAATCAGGCTGGAAGGTGTAATCATGATATTGCGAACCGATAATACCTTTGATTTATCGGCTGAGTCGATGAAACGACGCACATAATCGTCTGCGGGGTTAGAACTCATCCGTTCCGGTGTGTCAACCTGTATAACCTGCCCGTCACGCATAATGGCAACGGTGTCACCCAGCTTAAACGCTTCATCTATATCATGGGTGATAAATATGACTGTTTTGCCAAGCTTCCGCTGAATGGTTAGCAGCTCAAACTGCATATCCTTGCGCACCAAGGGGTCAAGGGCAGAAAAGGGTTCGTCCATCAGCAATACTTCAGGGTCGTTGGCCAATGCCCGGGCAAGACCTACACGCTGGCGCATACCGCCGGACAAATTTTCTATCATGGTTTTTTCCCAGCCCTCAAGGCCTACAAGAGAAATAGCTTCTTTGGCACGCTGTTCACGCTCTGCGCGCGAAATACCACGAACCTCCAGTCCGTAGGCCACATTCCCCAAAACATCCCTGTGGCTCATCAGCCCAAAGGACTGAAAAACCATGGCTATTTTGTGACGTCTAAACTCCCGAAGTTCCTTTTTGGATAATTTGGTCAAGTCTACGCCATCAAAAAGAATTGACCCGGAGGTAGGACGGTTTAAGCGGTTAAAGCAGCGTACCATGGTGGACTTACCGGAGCCGGATAAACCAATGATAACAAAAATACCGCCTCGTGGAATTTTTAGGCTTACATCATACAACGCCGTGGTAACACCTATTTTGCGGTAAACCTCATCCTTGGTTGCACCATTGCGGAGCATTTCCATGGCATCTTCACGCCTAAGACCATACAGCTTGGATACATTTTGGGTTTCAATAATATAATCACTCATCCTGCTTCACCCCCTGGCTGTTCATCTTTTGCAAACCATCCCTGTGTCAGCCGGTCTAAGATGATGGCAAGAATGACCACTGCACTGCCTGCAATAAAGCCGCGGGAAATTTCAATACGATTTACTGCAATAAGAACCTCGTTGCCAAGGCCGCGAGCACCAATCATGGAGCAGGTAACAACCATAGACATAGACATCATCAGGGTTTGATTGATGCCGGTCATAATGGTGGGCAGCGCCTGAGGAATCTGCACCTTGAACAAGAGCTGCATGGGGGTAGAGCCAAAGGCACGTGCGGCCTCTACAACCTCGGAGTTTACCTGCCGGATACCCAGGCTGGTAAGACGGATGGCAGGAACCATAGAATAAATTACTGTTGCAATAACGGCAGAGGCAGAGCCCATGCCAAAAAAGATAACTGCCGGAATCAGGTAAACGAAAACCGGCATGGTCTGCATCATATCCAACATAGGCCGTATCATTCTGTTAGCGTGCTCAGAGCTGGATATGAGTACACCAATGGGCAAGCCGATGATGAGGGCAATGATAACGCCTGCCAAAACAATAGAAAGAGTCAGGTTCATTAAGCTCCACAGCCCAAATACACCAATGGTGCATAACAAAAGACTGTATAAGACAGCAGAACGCAGTTTTTTATGTGCTTTCCAAGCAAGAAAAAATACCAAGCCGATCAGAACAAACCACGGAATATGGCTAAATAGCC
>JAEZZU010000323.1 GCA_023418355.1 Pseudomonadota bacterium
GAGATGCGGTTGTACTGCTGCATGTCGCCCATGATGTCTTCGCGCGAGAGCAGAAAGTCCAGTTCTTCAAGGCGCTGGGCATAGCGCTCCAGCTGGGTGCGCAGGAATGGTTTCATGGTCAGTCTGAAAGGGAGAGATGCTACGCAAAAGGTAGCTGGAGGCGCTTGCGTAGCAAGCGCTGTCAGGTGATTTGGCGCCAGGCCGGAGTGACAGGAACGCTAACGCTCGCCGGACTTGCCGGAGCGCAGGAACAGTCTGGAGACGGTGTCTACCGTCTGGGCACGCTCTTCGGGCGAGCCCTTGTGCAGGGCAGCCAGCGTGCCGTGCAGCATTTTCTGGGTCAGGCCGCGCGACAGGGCTTCCAGCACGGCGTCAACGTCCTCGCCCTTGGCGAGCAGCTTCTTGGCACGGGCAATTTCCAGCGCACGCCATTCGTCGGTCTGGGCGTTGAGCTGCTGGATCAGGGGCACCACGCCACCCTGGGCGCGCTGCTGCATCCACTGCAGGAAGTTGCGCACACCGGCGTCGATGATGACTTCGGCCTGTGCCACGGTGGCCTGGCGCTGGGCCTGGGCGGTACGCACCACGCTGGCCAGATCGTCCACGGTGTACAGATACACGTCACGCAGGTTCTTCACCTGGGGTTCGATGTCGCGGGGCACGGCAAGGTCCACCATGAACATGGGGCGGTGCTTGCGTTTCTTCAGCGCGCTTTCAATCGCACCCAGGCCAATGATGGGCAGGGTGGATGCTGTGCAGCTGATGATGGCGTCGTATTCGTGCAGGTGGCTGGGAATCTCGGCCAGCGGCATGACGCTGGCGCCAAAGCGCTCGGCCAGCTTTTCGCCGCGCTCCATGGTGCGGTTGGCAATCGTGATGTGGGCCGGACGCTTGGCCGCAAAGTGGGTGGTGGCCAGCTCAATCATCTCGCCCGCACCAACGAACAAGATGCGGATCTGGCTCAGGTCTTCAAACAGCTGCCCGGCCAGGCGCACGGCGGCAGCGGCCATGGAGATCGAGTGCTCGCCAATCTCGGTGGACGAGCGCACTTCCTTGGCCACGGCAAAGCTGCGCTGAAACAGCTGGCTCAGCGTGCTGCCCAGCGCACCGGCTTCTTCAGCAGCGCGCACGGCATTCTTCATCTGGCCCAGAATCTGGGTTTCGCCCAGCACCATGGAGTCCAGGCCCGAAGCCACACGGAAAGCGTGGCGGGCTACGGAGCCGTCTTCAAGCAGGTAGGAGTGCGAGCGCAGCACATCGGGGCTGACGCCGCCAGACTCTGCCAGCCATTGCAGGGTATGGTCGAGCGCAGGTGCGTCAGCAGCGCAGTAGATTTCGGTGCGGTTGCAGGTGGAGAGGATGGCGGTTTCCACCTCTGGATGCCGCGTAGCACTGGTCAAAGCGCTGCGCAGCCCATGCAGCGTGGGTGCGATTTGGTCGATCGCAAATGCAAAACGGCCCCGTAGATCCAACGGTGCCGTGTTGTGGTTGATACCTAAAGCCCAGACTGCCATGGGGCGTGATTATAAAATTTGCCGCTGTTTTGCGCTGCCCATGTGTTCAAAGCCTTGATCTGTGTCATTTCATGTCTGCCCTTGACTTTCTCATTCATGTGTTGAGCTTTGTAGCGCCCGCAGTGTTTGTAGCGGTGGCGCTGGCCGCGGGTGCCCGTCTGGTGTGGCGCAAAAAAGCACACTTGCTGCCATGGTATGGGATGGCAGGTGTCAATGCCTTGCTCGGCATCGTGGTGCTGGCCATGGGCCTGGTGCTCACCGGCCAGGATGGGCGCATGCTCACCTATGCTGCTCTGGTGCTGGCGCTGGGCAGCTGCCAGTGGCTGATGTCGGGCGGCTGGCGCAAGGGCAGCTGAGCCATGCTGCCTTCGCGCGGCCTACTGCTCCACGGCGTAGCGCTGGTTGTCTGCGGCGGCCTGTGTCAACAGCCACTGGCGGAAGTCTTCCATGGCATGTGACGCAGGGCGGCCCGCAGGCTGGCACAGAAAGTAGCCGCGCTCCAGCTGAAACGGCCTGTGGATGGGAATGGCGATGCGCCCGGCGGTCAGATCATCCTCAATCAGGCAGCGCTGCACTACGGCCACGCCCATGCCTGCAATCACCGCCTGCACCAGCATGCCCACCTGTTCAAAGTCCGCCACGGGGGCCGGGTAGGGGCCGTCACAGCCCATTTTTTCAAACCAGCGTGACCAGTTGTCCGGGTAATTGGTGTGCGCCAGCAGTGGTCGGCGCAGCAAATCCTGAGGTCGGCAGATGCTCAGTGCATCCTGCGGCAGGCAGATGGGCACCAGATCGCGGCCTATGAGGTAGTCGGCCACCACGGTGTCCGGGAAGGGCATGCTGCCAATGCGAATCCAGGCGTCAATGTCCGGTGCGGTCAGCAGATCGTCCCGGCGGTAGGGGGCGAAGGACAGCACGGTGTCTGGGTAGCGGGCATTGAAGTCCGGCAGCCGTGGAATCAGCCAGTGGCTGAACAGCGTGGGCGGCATGGACAGGCGCACGCGGCGGCCTTCGCGTTTGCGGCGCATGGCCTGGGTGGTGGATTCAATGGTGAAGATGGCCGGTGCAATCGCATCCAGGTACTGGCGGCCAGCGGTGGTCAGCACATTGCGCTTGCCCTGGCGCTCAAACACGGCAAAGCCCAGATGCTCTTCCAGACGCGCAATCGCGCGGCTGATGGCGCCCTGCGTGACCTGCAGCGATTCAGCGGCCTGGGTGTAGCTGCCCAGGCGCGCGGCCTGGGCAAAAGCATGGAGTTCGGAAATGGAGGGCGACTGCAGTCTCATGCATGAATTATTACCTTTGGTAATGCATGCTTGTTTTTTTGTCTCTTTTCACTTTTTTACAAGCAGAAAAGAATGTGTGCATTCTTCTCATACCTGTTCCCCAACCTAGGAGAAACCCCATGAATCTGCGCCGCACTCTGCTGAAGACTGTTGCTGCTGCTGCCACCGTGGCCGCCATCGCGCCTGCTGCCTGGGCTGCTGACAACTATCCCAGCCGTCCCATCAAGCTGATCGTGCCTTTTGGGGCAGGAGGCTCTACCGACATCGTGGCCCGCCTGCTGGCGGACAAGATGGGCCCCATCCTGGGCCAGGCGGTGGTGATCGAAAACAAGGGCGGTGCAGGCGGCTCCATTGGCGCTGCGGAAATTGCCAAGTCGGCCCCCGATGGCTACACCATCGGCATGGCGACCGTGTCTACCCACGGTGCCAACCCCGCGATCATGAAAAAGCTGCCCTATGACGCCAAGAAGGACTTTGCCCCCATCACCAATGTGATGGCGGTGCCCAGCGTGTTCGTGGTGCACCCCAGCGTGCCTGCCCAGACCATGCAGGAGTTCATTGCGCTGGCCAAGAAGGAACCCGGCAAGTACAGCTTTGCCTCGCCCGGCACAGGTTCGCTGGGGCATGCCAATATTGAGAACTTCATGAACCTGGCGGGGATTGATCTGCTGCACATTCCTTACAAGGGTGCAGGCCAGGCGCTGAACGATGCGCTGGGCGGCCAGGTCAATGCCATGACCGACAACCTGTCTTCCTCGCTGTCCAACATCCAGGCCGGCAAGCTGCGTCCGCTGGCCGTGCTGGCGCTCAAGCGCACCGAAGTGCTGCCTGATGTGCCGACCTATGCGGAGCTGGGTTTCCCTGAAATGGGCGATGGTGGCTGGTTTGGTCTGGTTGCCCCCGCTGGCACGCCCAAGGAAATTATTGACAAGCTCAATGCAGCAGCCCACAAGGCCATGCAAGACCCTGGCTATCTGCAAAAGCAAAAGGACATTGCAGGCGAAGGCATGGCCAATACGCCTGAAGAGTTTGCCAAGCAGATTGATGCTGCCATTGAGCGCTACACCGCCGTGGCCAAGCGAGCCAACATTACCATTGATTGATGCAAGACTTGCCTGACTTTCTGAAGCCCCGCCCGGATGCCCCAGTGCTGGTGCATCCGCCGCAGGGCGAGGTGCTGCCGCTGGTGTGCGATTCGCCCCACAGCGGCACGGCCTACCCGGCAGACTTTGGCACCTGCGTGCCCTTGCAGCTGCTGCGCCGAGGCGAAGACTCGCTGGTGCAGCAGCTGTGGGAGAGCCTGCCCGAGCATGGCGCGACGCTGATTGAGGCCACCTTCCCGCGCACCTACATCGATCCCAACCGCGAGGAAGGCGATATCAACCCCGCCATGCTGGATGGGCCGTGGCCTGTGCCGCTGATGCCCAGCGTGAAGACGCAGCAGGGGCTGGGCCTGATCTGGGAAAAGATCAACCAGGCGGGCAAGCCCACGCCCATGTATGACCGCAAGCTCAGCGTGGCCGAGGTGCAGCAGCGCATTGAGCGCTACTGGCGCCCCTACCATGCGGCGCTGTCGCAGGCGATCCGCTGGAGCGTGGACCGCTTTGGCGGTGTGTGGCACATCAACCTGCATTCCATGCCCAGCGATGTGTTTGTGCGCCTGGGCCAGCCCGAGCGCCAGCTGGCGGACTTTGTGCTGGGCGACCGTGATGGCACGACCTGCGACCCGGCCTTTATCCGCCTGATTGGCGATACGCTGGCCAGCCAAGGCTATAGCGTGGCCTATAACGACCCGTACAAGGGCGTGGCGCTGATTGGCCAGATTGGGCAGCCGGAGTACCAGCGCCACAGCCTGCAGATCGAGATCAACCGCCGCATCTACCTGAACGAGGACACGCGCGAGCCGAACAGCCATTTCGCGCAGGTGCAGCAGCACCTGCAGGAAGTGATGCGCGTGGTGGCACAGTATGTGCGTGAGCAGATGCGTGACCTGCACCGCGCCTGAAGCTGCACAGCTTGCACACCCGGGGCTGCCTTCTGGCAGCCCTTTTTGATGGTGGTGCATCCTCTTGAATGGGCACTTGATGCTGCGCAAATCAAGCAGAGGGGATACGCAATTGCGGTGGCTGCATCACTTTCGAACGCCTGATTGCTGCCTAGAATCCGCGCCAATGCGCCAAACCATGGAACGGGTGATGGTGGCAACAGCCCGGCTGAGGCCAGCGGCTGTGCAATGGTTTTTTATTTCTAGAGAGCAAAGCTATGAAGAAAACAATGCGCACGGTGCTGGCAGTGACTGCTGGTGTACTGCTGTCTGTGTCCGCACAGGCACAGAACTTCCCGACCAAGCCAATTCGCATCGTCATGGGTTTCCCTGCAGGTGGTCCGCTGGACCAGCATGCCCGTCTGCTGTCGGACAAGCTGCAGGCCGAGCTGGGTCAGCCCATCGTGATGGACTACAAGCCCGGTGCCGGTGGCGCTGTGGCTGCGCAGGACGTGATGAAGGCGCCTGCCGATGGCCATACGCTGATGATCGCCAACACCGGCGTGATGACCATCAACCCCGCGCTCTACCCCAAGCTGCCGTACCAGACGCTGCGTGACTTCACACCGATTGCACGTACCGCCATGCAGCCACTGGCCTTCATGGTGGGTAAGGACATGCCCGTGAAGACCCTGGGCGAGTTCATCGACTACGCCAAGGCACGCCCCGGTGAGGTGAACTTTGGCTCGGCAGGCAATGGCGGCATCAGCCATCTGGTGCCTGAGATGCTCAAGAGCGCGACCGGCATTGACATCGTGCACATCCCCTACAAGGGCAGTGCGCCTGCATTCACCGACCTGATGGGCGGCCAGGTGCAGTTCATGGCGGAGAGCATTCCCCAAGCCTCCGTCTATCACAAGCAGGGCAAGGTGCGCGCACTGGCCGTGACCAGCAAGGAGCGCAACCCTGCACTGCCTGAAGTGCCTACCGCGATTGAATCTGGCCTGAAGGACTTTGAGGTCGTGGGCTTTTACGGCTTTCTGGCCCCTGCCGGTACGCCCCAGCCTGTGGTGGACCGCCTGAGCCAGGCCTTTGAAAAGGTCTTGCAAAACCAGGAACTGCGCGAGCGCATGGTGAGCCAGGGTGCCAACCCCGACTTCATGGGCGCTGCAGTGTTCAAGACCTTCCTGGAAGGAGAAATGCCCCGCTGGGCGGATGCGGTGAAGCGCTCCGGCACCAAGATGGACTGATCGGTTTTTTCAGCTCACAAACAAAAAAGCCTTCCTGTGATCAGCAGGAAGGCTTTTTGTTTGATAGCAGCTTGCGCCGATTAAACAAGGATTTCAGATTGGTTTGTATCTGAAATTGGCTTTTCGGCAGCGCTGACAGCTATGGTTTTTAAATGTGCGGACCGCTTTGTGTGGGGCTGAACAGGTCGACACGGTCGGTGATGATGGCGTCTGTGCCCAGATCGATCAGGCGTTGCGCAGCCCACTCGTCGTTCACCGTGTAGCTGCTGCAGCGCAGGCCGGCACCATGCACCTTGGCCACCAGTTCAGGCGTCCACAGCGCGTGGTTCAGCACCATGACCTGGCAGCCCAAGTCGAGGGCGATCTGCAGGTCCGCATCACCTGTGCCGTCAGCAAACTTGTCCACCAGCAGGCCGCGGGGGATATGGGGTGCGGTTTCCTTGGCGCCTTTGAGCGATTCGGGCTTGAACGAGGTGAACAGCGGCTGCACGCGGTCTTGGGGCCAGATCTGGTTCATCAGCACGCCACAGGCACGGCCGGTTTCCAGTTCCTGGCCGGGTGTGGGCTTGATTTCCACGTTCAGGAAGTAGTGGTTGGCCAGGCACCAGCGGCTCAGCGCTTCCAGCGTGGGCAGCTGCTCGCCCGCAAAGGCGCGCGAGTGCCAGCTGCCGGCGTCCAGCTGCGCAATCTCACCCATGGTCAGGTCACTGCCTGTGCCGTGGCCGTTGGTGGTGCGCTCCAGACCTGCATCGTGCATCAGGAACAGCACGCCGTCCCTGGAGAGCTTGGCATCGCACTCAAACATGCGATAGCCGTAGTGCGCGCCCAGGCGGAATGCGCTCAGGGTGTTTTCAGGGGCCAGCTTGCCAGCACCGCGGTGGGCCACCCAGCGTGGGTAAGGCCAGGGTTTCAGTTCAGTAGTCATGATGAATAGGCTTGGGCCAAGTAAAAAAGCGCCTCAGCACGAGTCTGAGACGCTTTGTTTATCCATGATTGGAAGTCATGAACTTGGAAAGTGAACGCTCTCAGGCGCGCTTGCCGGTTTCGGCGTCAAACCAGTGCAGGCGATCTTCGCGTGCGCTGATGCGTGCGGTCTCGCCTGGCTTGGGATAGGGCTTGCCTTCTTCCACGCGCACCACTACGTCTTCGCCACCGACCTTGCCGTACAGCAGGCGCTCGGCACCCAGCAGTTCCACGGTTTCCACGCGGAATTCCACGCCGCCGGTCTCCACCAGATCGATGTGCTCGGGGCGGATACCCAGAATCAGGCCGGGCTTGCCGTTGGGCGAGTTCTTCAGCAGGTTCATGGGAGGCGAGCCGATGAAGCTGGCCACAAAGGTCGAAGCGGGGGTGTGGTAGACCTCTTCGGGGGTGCCGAACTGCTCCACATGGCCGCCGTTCATCACCACCATGCGCTGTGCCAGCGTCATGGCTTCCACCTGGTCGTGGGTCACGAAGATGGAGGTAATGCCCAGTTCTGCGTGCAGCTTCTGGATTTCGATACGGGTCTGGCCGCGCAGCTTGGCGTCCAGGTTGGACAGGGGCTCGTCAAACAGGAACACCTGGGGCTGGCGCACGATGGCACGGCCCATGGCCACGCGCTGGCGCTGACCGCCAGAGAGCTGGCGGGGCTTGCGGTCGAGCAGGTGGCTCAGTTCCAGAATCTTGGCAGCCTTGTCCACACGGCGCTTGATTTCGTCTTCAGGCACCTTGGCGAGCTTCAGGCCATAGGCCATGTTCTCGTAGTTGGTCATGTGGGGGTACAGCGCGTAGTTCTGGAACACCATGGCGATGTTGCGCTTGGCAGGTTCCAGGTCGTTGACGCGCTTGTCGCCGATCAGCAGGTCGCCGCCGGTGATTTCTTCCAGGCCGGCAATCATGCGCAGCAGCGTGGACTTGCCGCAGCCCGAGGGGCCGACCAGCACGACGAATTCGCCATCCTTGATCTCGACATTGATGCCGTGAATCACGGGGACAGCGGTCTTGCCTGTGCCGTAGCGCTTAACGATGTTCTTGAGGGAGATGGATGCCATAACAGTATCTCGTTCGTATCTAGTAATTGGTCAAAAGCGGGAGGAGGTGGCCGTGGGGATTACTTCTCGGTATCCACCAAGCCTTTGACGAACCACTTTTGCATCAGGATCACCACTGCCGTTGGGGGCAGCATAGCCAGAATGGCAGTTGCCATCACAATGTTCCAGTCCACCGCTGCTTCACCACCGGCCAGCATGCGCTTGATGCCGATCACCACGGGGTACATGTCTTCGGACGTGGTCATGAGCAGGGGCCACAGGTACTGGTTCCAGCCGTAGATGAACTGGATCACAAACAGCGCCGCGATCGAGGTCTTGGACAGGGGAACCAGAATGTCCTTGAAGAAGCGCATGGCGCCAGCGCCGTCAATGCGGGCGGCTTCCACCAGCTCATCAGGCACCGTCAGGAAGAACTGACGGAACAGGAAGGTGGCGGTGGCCGAAGCGATCAGGGGCAGGGTCAGACCCGCATAGCTGTTGAGCAGGCCCAGTTCTGCCACCACCTTGTAGGTGGGCAGAATGCGCACTTCCACAGGCAGCATCAGCGTCAGGAAGATCGCCCAGAAGCAGATCATCTTGAAGGGGAAGCGGAAGTACACGATGGCAAACGCCGACAGCAGAGAGATGGCAATCTTGCCCACGGTGATGACGATGGCCACCACAAAGCTCACCCACATCATGTGCACGACGTTGGTGTTGGAGCCCAGCTTGCCGGAGCCAAACAGGGCGGCCTTGTAGTTTTCCCACATTTCTGCGCCAGGCAGCAGTGGCATGGGCGACTGCACGATGGCATCGGCCGTGTGGGTCGATGCGATCAGGGCCAGATACAGCGGGAAGGCCACGATGGCCACGCCGATGATCAGTACGGCGTGGGACAGGATATTGAGCCAGGGATTACGGTCAACCATGATCAGTACTGCACTTTCTTTTCAACATAGCGGAACTGAATCACGGTCAGGACCACCACGATGGCCATCAGGATCACGGACTGGGCTGCGGAGCTGCCAAGATCCAGGCCCTTGAAGCCGTCCTGGTACACCTTGTAGACCAGAATCGAGGTCGACTGGCCGGGACCACCCTGCGTGGCCGCATCGATGATGCCGAAGGTGTCAAAGAAGGCGTAGACGATGTTGATCACCAGCAGGAAGAAGGTGGTGGGCGACAGCAGCGGCAGGTGGATGTTCCAGAAACGGCGCCATGGGCCGGCACCGTCAATCGAAGCGGCTTCGATCAGAGCCTTGGGAATCGACTGCAGACCCGCCAGGAAGAACAGGAAGTTGTACGAAATCTGCTTCCACACCGATGCGAGCACCACCAGCGCCATGGCCTGGCCGTCATTCATCAGGTAGTTCCATTCATAGCCCAGCTTGCCCAGATAGTAGGTGGCCACGCCAATGGAGGGCGAGAAGATGAACACCCACAGCACACCTGCGATCACGGGTGCCACCGCGTAGGGCACGATCAGCAGCGTCTTGTAGACCATGGCAAAGCGCACGATGCGGTCTGCAAAAATCGCCAGGGCCAGCGACACAGCAATACCCAGGCCTGCCACCAGCACGGAGAACAAGGCCGTGCGCTGGAAGGAATTCAGATAGGTATCGTCATCCAGCAGGTTGCGGAAGTTGTCCAGCCCGACCCATTCGGTCGACAGGCCGAATGCATCTTCCATTTGGAATGACTGGAGCACGGCTTGGCCGGCAGGCCAGAAAAAGAAGATGCCGATGATGAGCAACTGGGGCGCAATCAGCGCCCAAGGTAGCCATCCGGAGCGGAAAAGTACGCGTTTTTCCATGATGGGTCACAAAGTTAGAGACCGCCGGAGCCTGCGGCCTCGGGGGATAGTGAGGGTCATCGCACGGTGCCAAGCCTCTAATCGCGTCAAAACGAAAAGAGGCGAAACACTATGTGTAATCGAATGTGCGCGTATTGTGCCTAGCAGACAGGGGCTGCGCCAAGTGCGCAGCCCCTGTACCGTGTAACTCAGAAGGGTATTAGCCCTTCTGCTGAAGCGGATTACTTGCCCGCGTTGGCGCGTTCGAAGCGAGCCAGCAGCTCGTTACCACGCTTGACGATGCTGTCCAGAGCTTCCTGCGAAGTTTTCTTGCCTGCCCAGACCTGTTCGAGTTCTTCATCCTCGATGGTACGGATCTGCACATAGTTACCCAGACGGATGCCGCGCGAGTTGTCGGTCACCTTGCGAATCATCTGGTTCACAGCCACGTCGGTGCCGGGGTTCTTCTTGTAGAAGCCAGAGTCTTCCGTCAGCTTGAAGGACTCCATGGTCACGGGCAGGTAGCCGGTGCGCTGGTGCGAAGCGGCCTGGACTTCAGGCTTGGACAGGAATTCGAAGAACTTGGCCACGCCCTTGTATTCCTCGGGCTTCTTGCCAGCCATGACCCACAGCGAGGCGCCGCCGATCACGGTGTTCTGAGGAGCGCCGGACACGTCATCGTAGTAGGGCAGAGGTGCCAGGCCGTAGGCAAACTTGGCGTTCTTGGACACGTCACCGTAGAAGCCGGACGATGTCTGGATCATGGCGCACTCGCCAGCCACAAAGGAAGCCTGTG
>JAEZZU010000329.1 GCA_023418355.1 Pseudomonadota bacterium
TGGACAACCCCTATGTGTTTGAATCGTTCTGGGACTACCACCGCGGTCTGCTGACCGAAGCACAGTGGCAGGAACGCTTTGCCAACGGCAAGCAGCGCGCACTCATTCTGCTGGCCAAGGGCAATACCCCCGAGTTGCTGAGTCTGGTGCTGCAGCGAATCTACACCCTGCGCAACCAGCTGATCCACGGCGGCGCCACCTGGAACAGCAAGGTCAACCGCGCACAGGTGCAGGACTGCGCCAATCTGATGGGCAAGCTGGTGCCCGTCATCGTGGACATCATGATGTCCCACCCCATGGCGGTATGGGGGGAGGCTTGTTATCCGGTGGTGAAATAAAGCCCTGCTGCCTCAGCCAGCCATCATCGCCTGTGCTCGTGCCCAGAACTGACGTGCGAGCACTTTGGCTTCCTCCCACACGGGCAAGACCGCTGCGCAAGGCTGTACGGCCTCCATATCCCATTCCCATGCAGGCACTTCACCCTGCACCGGCATAAAGCGCATGGGCAGCATGTCATAGCAGGGTGCCAGCTCCCAGCGCTTGCCATTCCACAGCAAGGACACATTGCCGTAATGCCGGTCGGTGTTGGCAATCAGTTGTCCAAATGCATCCCAGAGCTTGAGGTTCCGGGCATCGCTGGCGCTCATCAGCCCCAGGTCCTGCAGACGCTGTGCGGTTTTGGCCCACTGATCAGCCGTTCCCACCAACTCGGCGTTGAACAATTCCAGCGACACCATTCCCATGCGGCCCGGTGCCTGCCCCCATAAGTCAGGCTTGGGACGATCAAAGCGCTCTGCAGCCAGAAACACGCGCCCTTGCAGTTCATACAGCTGCGTACGCGCCGCAGGCTGGCTCGCAGCACGCAAGGTCTCCAGTGCCAGGTGTTCACAACGCAGCAGCGTGCGCACGCGTTCAGCGACCGGGTTGTCCTCGGCAGAGGAAAACTTCACGATCCAGCTTCTACCCTGCGGGTCCAGGCAACAGAACTTGGGCTGCTCACCGCCTGCACTGGAGCCGGGCACGGCACCATCCATGGCAGCCTGTGCCAGTGCGGGATAGTCGTGCGGCTGCGCCACCGGCAGCCCCTGCCCTGTGCGCTGCAAATACCGCTGCAAGGCGGCCTCTCCCACAATCAGATTGCCGGGCAGGTCATCCCCGAACTGGGTAATCGCCAGCAGCACATCATCGTCACTCCACTGGCGTGGATCGCTCCCCAACAACTGTCCCAGGTGCTGCTTGGCAAAGCTGCGCCCCAGAAAGCCTTGGGGCCGCATATCCTGTATCAGCCACGGTAATCCATCAAAGTACGGACCACCGCAGAGCATGGTCCGCAACCCCTCGCCTTCCACCCAGTAGACCCCACCATGCAGGGCATACAGGCTGCCCAAGGGCTGCAGAGCACCAGCGGTATCTACGGCCGTGACCGGAATGTGCTGTCCCACACCGGGTACATGCCGTGGCAAGCCGTAATGCTGGTTACGCCCTTGGCCCAGCTTGACCACAGCCCCGCTTTGTACCAACGCCGCCAGGGCCCGCGAGGCCGTAGGCTGACTCACTTGCAGCTGTTCCTGCAATTGCGCACTGCGCAGCGGCCGTCCCTGCTGGCGCAGGATGCGCAGCATGGACTGCATCAGCTCGGACGTGGCATTGGACATGGCAAGGTATTGAATAGAAAAGTGAATAGATTATTGAATAGAAAAAAACTTTCTGCCAGCTATGTTTTTCAAATACTTACGGATCAATCAGACAGATTTTTGAATAGAAAAACATCCCATCCTGAATAGAAAAAAAGGCCACGCATTGCGTGGCCTCGTGCGATACAGCAAGCGGTGCGATCAGCCCAGATTCGGGGCCAGATAGCGGCGCAGTTCCTCAATATCCATGCCTCGGCGCTGGGCCATGTCGGCCAGCTGGTCCTCGCCAATCTGGCCCACGTTGAAGTAGGTGGCTTCGGGGTTGCCAATGTAGAAACCGCTCACGCTCGATGCGGGGTTCATGGCCAGGCTCTCGGTCAGGCTCATGCCGATGTCTTCGGCCTGCAGCACCTTGAACAGGTCAATCTTGGCCGTGTGGTCAGGGCAGGCAGGGTAGCCCGGCGCAGGGCGGATGCCCTTGTACTGCTCCTTGATGAGCTCCTCATTGCTCAAGGCTTCATCGGCGGCATAGCCCCACAGGTCCTTGCGCACGCGCTCGTGCAGGCATTCGGCAAAGGCTTCAGCCAGGCGGTCGGCCAGGGCCTTGAACATGATGCCGGAGTAGTCGTCCAGCGCGGCTTCAAATTCCTTGTCTTTTTTCTCAGCGCCAATGCCTGCGGTGACGGCAAACATGCCAGCATAGTCTTTGGTACCCACAGGCGCGACAAAGTCGGAGAGGCAGCGGCTGGGGCGCATCACGCCGTCCACAGCCTGTTTTTCGGTCTGCTGGCGCATGCCGTACCAGGTGCTCAGCACCTGGGTGCGGCTTTCGTCGGTGTAGAACACGATGTCATCGCCCACACGGTTGGCAGGGAAGATGCCCATCACGCCATTGGCCTGCAGCCAGCGGCCTTCGATGATCTTCTTGAGCATGGCCTGCGCGTCTGCATAGACCTTGCGCGCCTGCTCGCCGACGATTTCATCGTCGAGGATGGCAGGGAAGGGGCCCGCCAGGTCCCAGGTCTGGAAGAAGGGGCCCCAGTCGATGTACTTGGCGATTTCTGCCAGGTCAAAGTTCTTGAACACCTTGCGGCCCAGCGCACGCGGCACCACGGGTGCATGCTCCACCACGGCGGCATTGGCACGGGCTTTGGCCAGATCCCACAGTGGCGTCTTCTTCTTGTTGGCGTGCTGGGTGCGGACCTTGTCGTAGTCGGCCTTCAGTTCTGCCAGATAGGCGTCCTTGCCTTCACCCAGCAGGCTTTGCGCCACGCTGACCGAGCGCGAGGCATCGGGCACATAGACCACGGGGCCTTCGTACTTGGGCGCAATCTTCACGGCCGTATGCACACGCGAGCAGGTGGCGCCGCCAATGAGCAGCGGGATGTTGCGGCTGCGGAAGTATTCGTCCTTCTGCATCTCGCCCGCCACGTACTGCATCTCTTCCAGGCTGGGGGTGATCAGACCCGACAGGCCGATGATGTCTGCTCCCACTTCCTTGGCCTTGGCCAGGATTTCGTGGCAGGGCACCATCACGCCCATGTTGATGACTTCAAAGTTGTTGCACTGCAAGACCACGGTAACGATGTTCTTGCCAATGTCGTGCACATCGCCCTTGACGGTGGCGATGACGATCTTGCCCTTGCTGGTCACATCCAGACCGGCTGCTTCCTGCTGGCGCTTTTCTTCTTCGATGTAGGGCACCAGGTGGGCCACGGCCTGCTTCATCACGCGGGCGGACTTCACCACCTGGGGCAGGAACATCTTGCCCGCGCCAAACAGGTCGCCGACCACGTTCATGCCGTCCATCAGCGGGCCTTCAATCACGTGCAGTGGGCGGCCGCCCTTGGCCAGCACGGCTTGGTATGCCTCTTCCGTGTCTTCGGTGATGAAGTCGGTAATGCCGTGCACCAGCGCGTGCGTCAGGCGCTCGCCCACGGTCTTGGGGTGCTCGGGCGTGCCGCGCCACTCCAGCTTCTTGCTGTCGTCCTTGGCATTGCCCTTGGCCTGGTCAGCAATCTCCAGCAGGCGCTCGGCGGCGTCAGGACGGCGGTTGAGCACCACGTCTTCCACACGCTCGCGCAGCACGGGGTCCAGCTCGTCGTACACGCCGATCATGCCGGCGTTGACGATGCCCATGTCCATGCCCGCCTTGATGGCGTGGTACAGGAACACCGTGTGGATGGCTTCACGCACAGGGTCGTTGCCACGGAAGGAGAACGAGACGTTGGACACGCCACCGCTGACCTTGGCGCCGGGCAGGTTCTGCTTGATCCAGCGCGTGGCTTCGATGAAATCGACGCCGTAGTTGTTGTGCTCTTCAATGCCGGTGGCCACGGCAAAGATGTTGGGGTCGAAGATGATGTCCTCGGGCGGGAAGCCCACTTCATCCACCAGGATGCGGTAGGCACGCTCGCAGATTTCAATCTTGCGCTCAAAAGTGTCGGCCTGGCCTTTTTCGTCAAAAGCCATGACCACGGCCGCCGCTCCGTAGCGCTTGACGAGTTTTGCGTGCTTCTTGAACTCTTCGACGCCTTCCTTCATGGAGATCGAGTTCACGATGCCCTTGCCCTGCAGGCAGCGCAGACCGGCTTCGATCACTTCCCACTTGGAGGAATCGACCATCACCGGCACCTTGGCGATGTCGGGTTCGGAGGCGATCAGGTTCAGGAAGCGCACCATGGCGGCCTTGCTGTCGAGCATGGCCTCGTCCATGTTGACATCGATGATCTGCGCGCCGTTTTCCACCTGCTGGCGGGCCACGGCCAGGGCTTCTTCGTACTGCTCGTTCAGGATCAGACGCGCAAAGGCCTTGGAGCCGGTGACGTTGGTGCGCTCGCCCACGTTGACGAACAGCGAATCCTCTCCAATGGTCAGGGGCTCCAGGCCCGAAAGGCGCATGGGTGGAATAGCTTGGGGGGCGGCAGCAGACATTGCACTCACCTGTATCTAAAAAAACAAAGGGGCCAGGGACAGGTGAGCGCCGTTGCAATGGGGGCGGCTGCACCCGGCGGTGCCAGCCGTTCACCCCAAGCCTGACAGCGAAAGCCTTCGCTGCTGCAGCGCTCCTTGGGGCGAAAAACGTCGATTTTACGGCGCGTTGCGTGCAGCTGCGCCCTGCTCACGCTATGCCGGTACACAGCAAGCACGCAGACAGACCGCCTCGCTTGCACTCAGAGCGCAAAGATCTTGCCGGGGTTAAGGATCTTCTGCGGGTCCAGCGCCTGCTTGATCGCACGCATCATGGCAATCGCACCCTCGCCGCATTCCTCGCGCAGAAAGTCCTGCTTGTGAATGCCAATGCCGTGCTCGCCGGTGCAAGTGCCTTCCATGGCAATGGCGCGGCGCACCAGCGCGTGGTTCAGCGCTTCGGCGCGCTGGCGTTCGTCGTCGTTGTTGGGGTCGATCAGGTAGCCAAAGTGGAAGTTGCCATCGCCCACATGGCCAACCAGGAAGAACGGAATGGCGCTGGCCTGGGCTTCTTCCATGGATTCCAGCAGACAGTCCGCCAGGCGGCTGATGGGCACGCAGGTGTCGGTGGTGATGCTGCGGCAGCCGGGTCGGCTTTGAATCGCTGCAAAGTAGGCGTTGTGGCGTGCGGTAAACAGGCGCGTGCGCTCTTCGGGCGTGTCGGCCCATTCAAAGCCCTGGGCCTCAAATTCGGCTGTAATGTCCTGCACCATCTCGGCCTGCTCTTTCACGCCATTGGGGCTGCCGTGGAACTCCATCATCAGCGTGGGCGCTTCGCGCAGCGTCAGATTGCTGTGCTTGTTGACCATGGCAATGGTGCCCGCATCGACCAGTTCCACGCGCGCAATCGGCACACCCATCTGGATGGTCTGGATCACGGTGTGCACGGCATCGGCCACGGTGTTGAAACTGCACACGGCAGCACTCACGGCCTCAGGCAAGGGGTACAGGCGCAGCGTGATTTCCGTGAAGATGCCCAGTGTGCCTTCGCTGCCCACGAGCAGGCGCGTGAGGTCATAGCCCGCCGCGCTCTTTTTGGCGCGATTGCCAGTGCGGATGATCTCGCCGCTGGCGGTCACCACTTCCAGTGCCAGCACGTTCTCGCGCATGGTGCCGTAGCGCACGGCGTTGGTGCCACTGGCGCGTGTGGCGGTCATGCCACCAATCGATGCATCTGCGCCGGGGTCAATCGGGAAGAACAGGCCCTGGTCCTTGATGGCGTCGTTGAGCGCCTTGCGCAAGATGCCAGGCTGCACGGTCACGGTCATGTCTTCGGCATTCACGCGCACGACCTGATTCATGCGTGAAACGTCCAAGCTCACGCCACCCTGCACGGCCAGCAGATGGCCTTCGAGCGACGTGCCTGCGCCATACGGAATCACCGGCACGTTGTACTGGGCTGCCAGCTTGACGCAGTCGGCCACATCCTGCGTGCTTTGCGCATACACCACGGCCACGGGAGGTGGCGCATCGATCGAGCCTTCATCGCGGCCATGCTGCTCGCGCACGGCCAGTGCCATGGAGCACTGCGCGCCAAAGCGCGCCTGCAGGGCATCAACAAAGGCTTGAGGAATGGGACGGGACAGCTGCGTGGGGGTATGCGGTGCGTTCATCTTCTGGCTCCAACAAGGAGCCACAAAGATTACCACCCACGCTCTCGCACACCCCTGCCCCGTGCCCGTAAACAGCTGCTGCTGCATTCGCCAAGCGCGCAGCGTGTGCAAAAGCCGAAGTGCAGGCGCTTACTGGTTGCTGCGCGCCCGCGCGGCACTGAGAAACTCCTGCAGCGAGATTTTTCCGTCACCATCGTGGTCCCACAGCTCAAACTGCTCCAGCACGGCAGGCAGGGCTTTCGCTTCTTCACGGCTCAGAAAGCCGTCGCCATCCACATCGGCACGCTGAAAAATGTTTTGTGCGTTTTGCTGCTCGGCGTTCTGGGGCGCGGCACTGCTGCCTGCATCCACTGGCCCAAGTACGGCACCCGGCGCGGGCTGCGCCATCAGGCTGCTTGTGCCGCCCAGCGTCAGGCTGGCAAACAGCAGCAGACTGCGAACATCAAAGGCATGCAATGTGCGGTGTGTATGTGCCATGAGGGCTCTCCTTCAAATGCGTAAAACAGGCTTGCATTGCACCTGCTGCGCTGCTGCACGTCCATGCTTTTTGCCTGCTGTTTCCCTGCACAACATCTGCCTGCGCGATGTAACGCAAAATGCCCGTTTTGCACGGCCTCGTTGCCGCACACCACAAGGAGTTTCCATGGGCAACCGCCTGACACAAATCGCTACCCGCACCGGTGATGACGGCACCACCGGTCTGGGTGACAACACCCGCGTTTCCAAGAACAGCCCCCGTCCCCACGCCATGGGTGATGTGGACGAGCTGAACTCGCACATCGGCCTGCTGCTGTGCGAGGAACTGCCGGACGACGTGCGCGCTGTGCTCGTCGATGTGCAGCACCAGCTGTTCAACCTGGGCGGCGAGATTTCCGTGCCCGGCTACGAAATGCTCAAGGACGACGCCCTGCTGCGTCTGGACGAAGCGCTGGCGCACTACAACGCGCAACTGCCACGACTGCTGGAGTTCATCCTGCCCGCTGGCACACGCGCCGCTTCGCAGGCCCACATCTGCCGCACCGTGGCCCGCCGCGCCGAGCGCAGCGTGGTGGCGCTGCAGGAATCCGAACCCATGCGTGCCGCACCACGCCAGTACCTGAACCGCCTGTCTGACCTGATGTTCGTGCTGGCCCGGGTGCTCAACCGCGTGAACGGCGGCGATGATGTGTACTGGAAGAGCGAGCGTCTGGCCAAGATGCAGGACGAAAGCGGCGAATAAAAACTACAAAAACTAGAGCGCCTTGCGCAGATCTGATCCTGGATTGAATGTTCTACGACATCAAAACCAAGTCAGATTCAGCGCAAGGCGCTCTTTTTTTCAAAGCATTAATCTGCACCCATGGCCTGCAGCAGCAGCTGCGCCGAGCCAAAGGCCAGCGTCAGCCCCAGTGCTCCGTGGCCTGTCTGCAGCCACAGATTGGCGGGCCCCCCCGGCCATCGCCCCGTGATGGGCAGGCCCGTAGGCGTGGCCGGGCGCATGCCCGTCCAGGGCTGCAGATCGGAAGGCATGTCCAGCTGGGGAAAGACCTGGCGCGTTGCCTGGCGCAGGCGCTCCACGCGCTCGTACAGCAGGCTCTGGTCAGCACCCACAATTTCCACCATGCCTGCCACACGCATCCGCGAGCCAATGCGTGCGAACACCACCTTGCGGCTGCTGTCGGTCACGCTCACTTGCGGCAGCTGGGCCGCCGCAGCGCCGGCCTCCAGCGTCAGGCTGTAGCCCTTGAGCGGGTAGACCGGCAACTTCATACCCAGCGGGCGTGCAAGCTGGGCACTCTCCCAGCCACCTGCCAGCACAAAGTGATCGGCCTGATGCAGCCCGTGCGTGGTCTGCACCCCCGTGATGCTGCCGCCCTGCAACTCCAGACGCTGTACCTCACAACCCAGCAGCACCTTGGCACCACGCGCCTGCAGCAGGCCCAGCAAGGCTTCGCAGAGCTTGCGGCAGTCGATGGCACATTCGCTGGGCGTGTAGACCGCGCCCGCAATACGGTGCACATAGTTGCGCAAGGCAGGCTCTATCTGTGCCACTTCTTCGGCACCAACGATGCGCTGCGCAGGGCCACCCAGACCTTCCTGCAGCGCCACCTGGCGCGCGGCGGCATCCAGCCCGGCCTGCGTCTTTTGCAGCACCAGCTTGCCGGGCATGTGGAAGTCGCAGCTCAGCTGCTCGCGCTGCAAGGTGGCCTCCAGCGCCGCACGGCTTTGCGCGGCCAGCGTGAGGAGACTGGCGGTGGTACTGCGCGAGGTAGAGGCATTGCAGGCACGCAGAAACTGCAGCAGCCAGGACCACTGCTGCGGGTCCAGCTGCCAGCGCACGTGCAGCGGCGAATGGCTGTCCAGCAGCAGCTTGGGCAGGCTGGTCCAGATACCGGGATCTGCCAGCGGCTGCACATAGGCATAGCTCAGCTGTGCGCCATTGCCGCCGCTGGCGCCCATGGCAGGTGCTGAGGCACGATCAATGATGCTGACGGCATGCCCTGCCTGCTGCAGCGCATAAGCGCTGGCCAGACCGACGATGCCTGCTCCGATCACACATACATGCATGCTTTTCTCCATCTGCCACCACTGTAGGCGCAGCGCAGAAAAACGATGCACAGCACAGGTTTACCGCGGTGAGGGCGTGCGGTATGCCGCCCGCAGCTTGCATTCAGCAGGGCCTGCACCCCATACTGGCCCGCTGGCTCAGGCCGCAGCTGGCTCGCCCGCCTGTGGCGCCAGAATCGCCATGGTGATGCGCGAGACGCAGGTCAGCCGCCCTTCGTCATCCACCATGTCGATCTGCCAGACCTGGGTGGTCTTGCCAATGTGCACGGGCCTGGCCGTGCCCGTGACACAGCCGCTGCGCACGGCGCGCAGGTGGTTGGCGTTGATGTCCAGCCCCACGGCCAGATGCCCTTCGGGCGCAGCGTAATAGGCCGCCATGGAGCCCAGCGTTTCTGCCAGCACCACACTCACCCCTCCGTGCAGCAGCCCGAACGGCTGCCGGGTGCGATGGTCCACAGGCACACAGCCCACCAGATAGTCCGGCCCCAGCTGCGTGATCTCAATGCCCAGATGCTGCACGGCCGTATTCGCACTGCTTGCATTCAGCTGCGCCAGCGTCACAGGTTTGCGCCAGATTGACATCTCATTCCTCCAAAGCAACAGGGCCGCATGATGCAGCCAGCCACCAGCGCATGCTGTTGATTCGGTGACAGTGGCAGGTCGCCCCCATACATCCTGCGCCGCACCTGGGTCTTGGGGGCTTGCGTGCCAGAACACAGGCTTGCAGCGCACAATATGCGGTTTTCCCGCACCTGATCAGGAAGTTGCCTTTGTCCCCCGCCCACACCGTTTTGCAAGATGTTTTTGGCTACGAGGCCTTCCGTGGGCCTCAGCAGGCCATCATTGAGCATGTCGCAGCCGGGGGCGATGCGCTGGTGCTCATGCCCACGGGCGGCGGCAAGAGCCTGTGCTACCAGATCCCGGCCATCGTGCGCCAGCAGCAGGGCTATGGCGTGACCATCGTGGTCTCGCCCCTGATTGCCCTCATGCACGACCAGGTCGGTGCGCTGCATGAGGCGGGGGTGAAGGC
Organism: Pseudomonadota bacterium; assembly: GCA_023418355.1. Taxonomy (GTDB): domain Bacteria; phylum Pseudomonadota; class Gammaproteobacteria; order Burkholderiales; family Burkholderiaceae_C; genus Comamonas. The sequence continues at coordinate 9,795 of JAEZZU010000329.1, forward strand.
TGCGTTTCTCAACTCCTCGCTCGGCTGGGAAGATGCGCAGGATGTGGAATGGCAGATGCAAAGCGGGCAGCTCACGCTGCTGTATGTGGCGCCTGAGCGCCTGGTCACGCCGCGCTTTCTGGGGCTGCTGGACGATCTGCATGCCAACGGGCAGCTAAGCCTGTTTGCGATTGACGAAGCGCACTGCGTGAGCCAGTGGGGCCACGACTTTCGCCCCGAATACCACGCGCTTTCCGTGCTGCACGAGCGCTATGTGGGCGTGCCGCGCATTGCGCTGACGGCCACGGCGGACGCACTCACGCGCGCCGACATCGTGGAGCGCCTGCACCTTGAGGACGCGGAGCAATTCGTCAGCAGCTTTGACCGGCCCAACATCCGCTACACCATCGTCGAGAAAAAAGACGTCACCAACCAGCTGCTGCGCTTTATCAAGAACGAGCACGAAGGCGATGCCGGTGTGGTCTATTGCCTCTCGCGCCGCCGCGTGGAAGAACTGGCCAAGACGCTGCAGGACAACGGCATCCATGCCCTGCCCTACCACGCGGGCCTGCCCTCCGACATGCGCCAGCTGCACCAGAACCGCTTTCTGCGCGAAGAAGGTGTGGTGATGGTGGCGACCATTGCCTTTGGCATGGGCATCGACAAGCCCGACGTGCGCTTTGTGGCGCATGTGGACATGCCGCGCAACATCGAAGGCTACTACCAGGAAACCGGCCGTGCAGGCCGCGACGGCCTGCCTGCGCATGCGTGGATGGCCTATGGCATCTCCGACGTGGTCAACCAGCGCCGCATGATTGACGAAGGCAATGCCGACGAGCAGTTCAAGGCCGTGCTGCGCGGCAAGCTCGATGCCCTGCTGACGCTGGCCGAAGCTACGGACTGCCGCCGCGTGCGCCTGCTGCAGTACTTTGGCGAGCATTCCGAGCCCTGCGGCAACTGCGACAACTGCCTGCACCCCCCCGCCATCTGGGACGGCACGGACGCCGCGCGCAAGCTGCTGTCCACCATCTACCGCGTGCACGAGATGAGCCAGCTGACCTTTGGCGCGGGCCACATCATGGACGTGCTGCGTGGCAAGATCACCGACAAGGTCACGCAGTACCTGCACGACAAGGTCTCCACCTTCGGCATTGGCAAGGATTACTCCGAGCAGCAGCTGCGTGCCGTGATGCGCCAGCTGCTGGCCACGGGCGCTCTGGGCCTGCACAAGGTCACGAGTGAAAACAGCGGCCATGTGTTTGACACGCTCACGCTCACGCCGCAATCCCGCGCCGTACTGCGCGGGGATGTGCAGGTGCTGCTGCGCGAATCGGCCGCCGCCAGCCGCACGCGCTCTGCCAAGCGCAGCACGCCCACCAGTGCGGCTGCCATCCACCTGGGGCCGGATGCACAGGCGCGCTTTATCAACCTCAAGGCCTGGCGCTCCGAAGTGGCCAAGGCCCACGACCTGCCTGCTTACGTCATCTTCAACGATGCCACCTTGGTCGGCATTGCCGAGCGCAACCCACAGACGCTGGCCGACCTGCAGGGCATCAGCGGCATTGGCGCGAAAAAGCTCGAAGCCTATGGCGAAGAGGTGCTGCGCGTGGTGCGCCTGAGCAGCTGAAAAGAATGTAGCGGCTAGCGCCGATCACAAGCCATTTTCAAAGTGTTTTCTGCGTAAGAACAAGAAAATACGGGCGCTGGCTGCTCACAAAACTGAAAAGAAGTTTCAGCATCCACACTGCACCGCTGCGCGCCTTGCTTCAGAATGTGCAGACCATGCTGAGCTATTCCGATATCCAAGCCGCCGCCCAGCGCCTGCGCGACCATGTGTTGCGCACGCCCTGCGTGGAGTCGCAGACCCTGTCGCACATCGTGGGCGCGCAGGTGTTTCTGAAGTTTGAGAACCTGCAGTTCACCGCCTCGTTCAAGGAGCGCGGTGCCTGCAACCGCCTGCAGCTGCTCACCGCCGAAGAAAAGGCACGCGGCGTGATCGCCATGAGCGCGGGCAACCATGCCCAGGGCGTGGCCTACCACGCGCAACGCATGGGCATTCGCGCCGTGATCGTGATGCCGCGCTTCACGCCCGGCGTGAAGGTGGAACGCACCCGCGGCTTTGGGGCCGAGGTCGTGCTGCATGGCGACACGCTGGAAGCCGCACGCCAGCATGCGTATGAACTGGCCGCGCAGCAGAACCTGACCTTTGTCCACCCCTATGACGACGAAGGCGTGGCCGCTGGACAAGGCACGCTGGCCATGGAAATGCTGGCGGACCAGCAGGATCTGGACGTGCTCATCATGGGCATTGGCGGTGGCGGTCTGATCGCCGGTGTGGCGACGGCGGCCAAGGCGCTCAAGCCCGAGATTCGTGTGGTGGGCGTGCAGACCGAGCGCTTCCCCTCCATGGTCAATGCCATCGAAGGCAAGGACCTGCCGATTGGCACCTCCACCATTGCCGAAGGCATTGCCGTGGCCACTGCGGGCCAGATCACACGCGAGATCGTGCGCGAGCATGTCGACGAGCTGCTGCTGGTCGATGAAGGCGATATCGAGCAGGCCGTGCTCATGCTGCTGGAAATTGAAAAAACCTTGGTCGAAGGCGCAGGCGCTGCCGGGCTGGCCGCGCTGCTGCGCCACAGGGACAAGTTCCAGGGCCAGAAGGTGGGCATTGTGCTGTCGGGCGGCAATATCGACCCGCTGCTGCTGGCTGCCATCATCGAGCGCGGCATGGCTCGCTCCGGCCGTCTTGCACGCATTCGCGTGAGCGCACGCGATGTGCCCGGTGTGCTGGCCAGAATCACAGCGCTGGTGGCCGAGGCCGGTGCCAACATCGAAGAGGTACACCACCAGCGCGCCTTCACCATGCTGGCCGCGCAGAACGTGGAAATCGACTTTGTGCTGCAGACCCGCAACCTTCAGCACGTGGAGCAGGTACTGCAGGTGCTGCGCGATGCGGGCATGCAGGCCGAACGCGTGTAATCACCACGCACAAAAAAACCAGCGCAAGGCACTGGTTCTGGGAGAAAAAACGGGGCGCTGCAAGCGCCCCGTTTTTTTTACGTTTTTTTAGATACGCATATCGCCAGTTTCGACGAAGCGCTGGTGCCAGCTCAGCGCTTCCGTCAGGATGTGCGGCGTGTGCTGCGCGCCCTTGGCGCGTGCGCGGTCAAAGTAGTCCTGCAGCAGGGGGCGGTAGTCAGGGTGGGCGCACTTGTCGATGATGACTTGCGCGCGCTGCTTGGGGCTCAGGCCACGCAGGTCGGCCAGGCCCTGTTCGGTCACGATGATCTGCGTGTCATGCTCGGTGTGGTCCACGTGCGAACACATGGGAACGATGCAGCTGATCTTGCCGTCCTTGGCCACGGAAGGTGTCACAAAGAAGGACAGATAGCCATTGCGCGCAAAGTCGCCCGAACCACCAATGCCGTTCATCATGCCGGTGCCCATGACGTGGGTGGAGTTGATGTTGCCGTAGATGTCAGCCTCGATCATCGAGTTCATGGCGATGATGCCCAGGCGGCGCACCAGCTCGGGGTGGTTCGAGATTTCCTGCGGGCGCAGGATGATGCGCTCGCGGTAGAAGTCGATGTTGTCTTCAAACTCCTTGAACGCACCGCTGGACAGCGAAATCGAAGTGGCCGAAGCCTTGCTCATCTTGCCTGCGCGCAGCAGCTCCAGCATGCCGTCCTGCAGCACTTCGGTAAAGCCCAGCAGGTTCTCGAAGGGGCCATGCAGCAGGCCGGCCAGCACGGCGTTGGCCACATTGCCCACGCCGGACTGGATGGGCAGCATTTCCTTGGGCAGACGGCCCATCTTCATCTCGTGCGCGAGAAAGTCGATGATGGACGCAGCAATGGTGTTGGAGTTCGCATCGGGCGCGGCAAACACGTTGTCGCGATCGCCCTTGTGCGTTTCCACCACGGCGATCACCTTGGAAGGATCGACCTTGAGGTACTGCTCGCCAATGCGCTGGTCGGCCGTGGTCAGGTGAATCGGCGTGCGGCGGGGCGGAATGGCCGTGCCGTAGTAGATGTCGTGCATGCCTTCCATGCGTGCGGGGAACTTGGTGTTCACCTCGAGGATGACCTTGTCCGCAATCTCCAGCCAGGTCTTGTTGTTGCCCACGGCGGTCGAGGGAATCAGGAGGCCATCGGGCGTGATGCCCAGCACTTCCACCACAGCCACATCCATGTGACCCAGAAAGCCAAACCATGCGTGCTGTGCCACGTGGGACAGGTGCATGTCGATGAAGTCAATCTCGCCTTCATTGATGGCCTTGCGTGCGGTCGGGTCGGTGTTGAAAGGCAGACGCTGACCCAGTGCATGGGCTTCGGCCATCACGCCATCACATTCGGCAGCCGTGGACGCACCGGTCCACACATTGATCTTGTAGGGCTTGCCCTGTGCATGCTCAGCCTTGGCGCGGGCGGCAATCGCCTGGGGCAATGCCTTGGGGTAGCCTGCACCCGTGAAGCCGCTCATGCCGACGTTGACGCCGTGCGGAATCATGGCTGCGGCCTGCTCGGCCGACATGATGAGGTTGTGAAATTGGGGGTAGCGGACGCGGTCTGCCAGGCTCATCGAGGTGTTCTCCAACTTTGCATAAACAAGCCGCCTCACAGGGCGGCTTTGGGGCTCGGCCAACATGCACCAGGGACTTCACGCCCCGTTTGGGCCTGTTCGTGCAGGCTTTTGTTGTACTGACGACATCTTGGTCGGCTCCCTATCTCCGGGGAGGATGGTATCAGTGTTAACCCTTGACCCGAGCATAGTGCGTAGTCCTGCGTAAGTCTCTAATCCATTGTTATTACTGGATTCGCAGCAAAGTAGCCACTAACGCCGCAAAACCTAGGGTAAACACCTAGGATTGCTGCACCGCAGCATGGACATAAAAAAAACCGGCCTGCGAGGCAGGCCGGTTTTGCAGCACGGTATTAAGCAACAGGTGCACAGAACCGCAAACAGCACCCAGCAAATCGAAGATTTGCGTTGGAGACGAGGCGCGAAGCCGCAGGCAGTACATGTAGTACGACAAGGCTTCGCAACGACGTATCAAGGGTGGTGTTGCGGGTCTTAGCTGCGCTTGGCGCGGCTGAGCAGCGCATACAGGATGATGGCGCCAAAGGTGGAGGTACCAATGCCGCCCAGAGCGAAGTCGCCGAACTTCAGCGTGAATTCGCCGGTGCCCAGAATCAATGTAATGGCGGCCACGATCAGGTTCTTGGTGTCGGAGAAGTCCACCTTGTTGTCCACCCAGATCTTGGCACCCGCAATGGCGATCAGACCGAACACCACGATGGACACGCCGCCCATCACGGGCAGCGGAATGGCCTGAATCAGCGCACCAAACTTGGGGCTGAAACCCAGCAGCACAGCCAGCAACGCCGCAAACAGGAACACGGCGGTGGAGTAGATGCGGGTGGCAGCCATCACGCCGATGTTTTCGGCATAGGTGGTCACGCCGGTGCCGCCTGCGGAGCCCGACACCATGGTGGCCACGCCGTCACCGATGAAGGCACGGCCCATGTACTTGTCCAGGTCCTTGCCGGTCATGGCGGTCACGGCCTTGATGTGGCCCAGATTTTCCGCAACCAGAATGATGACCACGGGCACGATCAGCAAGATGGCATTGGTGCTGAACACGGGGGTGTGCAGGCTGGGCAGACCGAACCATGGAGCGTTGATGATGCCGGACACATCAAAAGGCTTGCCCAGGCCCAGACCATTGGTCAGGATGGCGTAGATGATGGAAGCGACGATCAGGCCAATCAGAATCAGCAGGCGCTGCAGCATGCCGCTGGTAAATACGGCCACCAGCGCCACGGACAGGAAGGTGACAGCCTGCATCCAGGCATCAAAGTTGTTGGCAGCCATGTTCTTCACGGGAATGGCGGCCAGGTTCAGGCCGATCACAGCCACCACGGCGCCGGTCACGACGGGGGGCATGAAGCGCTCAATCCAGCCGGTGCCAATCACCTGCACCAGGCAGCCAATCAGCGCATAGACCAGACCGCAGACAATGATGCCGCCCAGTGCCAGACCGATGTTGGCATTCGCGCCGTGGGTGGCCACATAGCCGGTGGCCACGTTCACCACGCCGATGAAGGCAAAAGAAGAGCCCAGGTAGCTGGGCACTTTACCGCCGGTGATGAGAAAGAAAATCAGCGTGCCGATACCGCTCATCAGCACGGCCAGATTGGGGTCAAAGCCCATGAGGATGGGGGCCAGCACGGTCGAGCCAAACATGGCAATCACATGCTGAATGCCCATCAGCCCCGTCTGGCCCCAGGGCAGACGCTCGTCAGGCCCGATCACACCGCCGTTTTGCAGCGCGGCGGGGGACTTTTCAGTCCAGGAAAACATTCCCATTTTTTTGCTCCGTAAAAATTGCTGGCGCGATGTTAGAAGCTTTCGACCGGGCACGGCATGTCCTCGCCCGGCATACGTGCTTCCATGTCAGCTAAACACAAGCAGACAGCGTGCCAGCGAGATTTTTGTTTGACTATATTTTTAAGAGCAGCCTGCGCTTGAGCTTGCTTGCCTTCAGGCCTTTATGCCTTGAAAAGCAAGCAAAGTTCAGCGCTGGGCACTCTGTTTTTTGAAGTCAGCGCATGTTGCGCGAAAAAAACGGCAGCGCAGGCAGCTGGCCGCGAATGACCGTCCAGGGGCTGCGGCCCGTGAGCTGGGCCACGATGGCGGCCTTCACAGGCGGCATGTTGCGCGACAGACCGATCACCGCCTGGCGCACCAGACGGGGCACGGGGCGCGCATCGGTGAACAGCTTCACCACGGTGTTCGTGCCCTGGAAAATGGGCCAGGCGTGGCGGTGGTGGCCCTGGGCATAGGGCTCGAGCACCTCGGCGCGGCCCCAGTCCTGGCCGGCACCATAGGCGGACACGATGCAGGCCGTCAGCCGCTCCACGCCCGACAGACCCAGGTTGAAGCCATGGGCCGTCACCGGGTGCATGCCGATGGCGGCGTCCCCCAGCAGCGCAAAGCGCGTGCCGCTGAAGCGGTGGGCATAGGTGGCCACCAGTGGATAGATATGGCGCTCGCCCACCAGCTGCATGTCCCCCAGGCGACCCTGGAAGTGGCTGTGCACGTGGGCGGCAAAGTCTTCGGGCGAGAGCTGCATGAGCTGCTGCGCATCGGCCGAATCCGTGGTCACCACGGCAGAGCACAGCAGCTCGCCGGTTTCAGGATCGGGCTGCAGGGGCAGGATGGCCAGGGTGCGGTCGTAGCCAAAGCACTCATGGGCCTTGCCGTCATGCGGCACGGTGTGGCTGAGGCGGCAGACGATGACGCTGCGGCCAAAGTCCGTCATCTGCGCGCCCACACCCAGCATGCGGCGCACGCTGGAGAAACGGCTGTCTGCCGCAATCACCAGCGGAGCCTTGAGCGGTGCGCCATCAACGCGCACGCCGTTGTCGTCCTGTGTGTAGTGGACTTCGGCGTGCGAAGGCGTCACCGTCACCTGCGTCACGCGGGCACCGGTGATGATGTGCACGCCTTCGGTGGTGCTGGCCACTTCCCAGGCCGTGCGGCGCAGGGCATGGTTGGGCACGATGCGGCCCAGATAGTCTGCGCCACTGCCGTCAGAGACGATGTCCAGCG
>JAEZZU010000077.1 GCA_023418355.1 Pseudomonadota bacterium
AAAAATTCCCGATCCTTTAAAAAAGTAAAAAACGCAAAATGCAACACACAACCGACCTGACAATGAAACAAAAACTCAATACTGACAATGGTTTGCAAAGACTGGCAGACAGAACACCAGCCGGTAATACCTAAGGTTACGTTGTGCCCGCAGGGCTCGCAATGTAACCGATGTTGAACGAAACCGGTCAAGGTTGTACGGACTTGATTATATTATGGGGATGTCGTTCGTAAAAGACAAGGAGTAAAGAGCAGCTTTCGGACTGCTTTTTGTTTTTGCGAGGAGAGATTTTGCGGAAAAAGAGGTTTTTTCGGTGAATACGTTCAGGTATGGACACAAATTCCCCTACCCACTGTTTCAGCAGGGAACCGAGAGTAGCCCACGAAGCAAATCTACAGGCGGACTTCTGCCCGAAAAAGTAATTATCGTTACCAATGTACCCGTTTTGCAATGAGGACAACGGCGAAGCAGCGTACTTTTTTCGGGGTTGGGCGATTGAAGTTTGGCGCCCAATTGGCGTTGAAGTCCGGGCAGCCGCTCCCGCTTCCACGTACCGCTCAATATACCGTAATGCCGAATACGTACAAAACCGTGTGGCAAGATGTGTAATGCAAACCGACGGACAAACTCTCTGCACGTGAGGGTCATCACGCCCTTCTCTCCGTCTTTGCGGTAATCTTTGTACTCAAAAGTTACTTTTTCATTGTCAACGGATTTGATGCGGTGGTTGCTGATAGCTACTTTGTGGGTATATCGTCCCAAATACTCAATCACACTGTGCGTATTGCCGAACGGACGCTTGGCATACACCACCCAATCTTTCTCGAACAATGATTGGGTAAAGGAATGAGTAGCGATTTTTTCGCCCCTGAGTTTTTCCACGTATTTGGCGCGAAACATTTTACTCAATCCTTTCACGGGGAAAAGGTATTTGCCGTCGGCACGGATAGTCTTCCATTGCCCGTTTTTGTCCACGCCGCCACCGGGAACGATGCAGTGCAGATGCGGATGTAACGATAAATTCTGTCCCCACGTGTGAAGAATGGTAATCATGCCGCCTTTCACCCCTTGTTTGGCAAAAAAAGCCTGCAAGGTCTCCCATGCCGAAGTAAACAGCAGACCGTAAATTTTCTGCGGATGCTGCATTGCCAAAGCATTGAGTTTGTCGGGTAAGGTAAACACCAAGTGAAAGTACGGCACGGGAAGCAGTTCGTTCACACGCGCCTGCATCCACTCCTCACGTTTATGTCCCTGACACTTCGGGCAATGACGGTTTCGACATGAGTTGTAGCTGATGTGTATCGTACCACATTCATCACAAGCATCAACGTGTCCGCCCAATTCCGCGGTGCGGCATTTTCGGATTGCCGACAAATGACGCAGTTGGTGCGTGTTCAGTCCTATCTGTTCAATATCCCCGCCCAATGCCCGAAGAACGCCGGCTACTTCCGCTTCGGGGCGCATTGCTCAAAAAGCGTATCTAACGGGCTGAACGGTTTCAGGTTCGCGCATTGGGCAATGTGCAGGTATTCCATCGTGGTTTCAATATGGGCGTGCCCCAACAGTTTTTGCAACGTAAGTATGTCCATGCCGTCTTCCAATAAATGCGTAGCAAAGCTGTGCCTGAGCGTATGTACGCTTACCGATTTACGGATACCGGCACGTTTGGCGGTCTCTTTTACAGCCCACTGAACGCCTTTCTGACTGTAACGGCTGTCGAAATCTCCACCGCCGCGTCCTACGGGCTGTCCACCGAAAAGATAGTCTGTCGGTTTTTCGGCTTGAATGTATGAACGCAAGCCTCGTATCAGATGTTCCGATAGTGGCACAAGGCGGTCTTTGCCACCTTTGCCCTGAACTACGTGGAGCATTTTGCGGTCGAAATCCAAATCTCTCAAGCGTACGCTGCGAACCTCCATACAACGAAGACCGCAACCGTAAAGCAATCCGATAAGAACACGGTGTTTGAGCAGCGGGGCATGGGTAAGCATAGACCAAACTTCCTGTTTGCTCAATACCACGGGAATTTTCTTTTCTTTGGAAATGGAGGGTAAATGCAGGTAATCGTACGTGAGCCCCTCGCTCTTCAGCAGGAAGCGAAGTCCGTAGACGGTGTGTTTGAAATAACTTTGGGAAGGTGTGTTGTGTTGCTTTTGAAGCAGATAAAGATAATCTTGTATTTGGTCGGGCTCCAATTCGGTGGGCAGGCAGTCGAAGTGCAACGCTATTGCCGCCACGTGGCGCGAATAGTTCTCAAAGGTTTTGCGGCTTCGACCCAAAACGGAAATGTTGCGCTCGAAGCGTGCCAATTGTTCACTAAATCCTGCTACTTCACGGCAGGCACGGTTGAGAAGTTTATTTTCTCTTAATTCTTCAGGTTTCTTTTTTTTGTTGTCATAATCTTTTCTATTAAAAGGTTTTATTACCTTTGCAAAGGTAAGGAAAATGGACAACGCTAAGGGCTACCGGAGGTTTAGTTCAACATAGTATTTGCAAAAGGCGGGGTTGAAGAAATAATAGAACCATCAGTTGCATTTAGTCGCGCCTGCTTTTCCACTTCACATTTTTTTTAATAATTTAGTTTCGTGGAAAAAGCATTCGCTTCGGTTGGTCGAAATTGAACTTTTCGTCCAATTTAGCCCGCCCCTCGCCAATACTTTTTCCGTTAGCTGAAAGTTTATAAAAATCATCCCAAATGAAAATTTTCTTTTCTTATTTTTTTATTTTTTGTTTTCTTGTAAGTTGTTCAAATAGAGATGATGATTCAATTGAAAATGGAAATTCTTTGACTTTGCCCAAAACCCGAACTACCATATCATCGTTGGGAAATATTGTATCAGAATATAAATATGATGGGAACAAACTCACTTCTATTATTTCAGATAATGGCAGAAAAAGTATTATTTCCTACACGGGTAATTTCATTACAAAAACTACCACATATGATTCTTCTGGAGAAGTTGAATATGAAGTTAGTTATGAATATGCAAATAACAAACTTTCTAAAGCGAATTATAAATTTACATTTTTAGAGTATAATATTTTTTATACTTGGGTCGATGACAATCACGTTTATTTTGTGGATGACAA